>NZ_JAAGPC010000042.1:0-58447 GCF_017104595.1 Burkholderia sp. Tr-20390
CGCGCCCGCGGCGCCTGCCGTGGCCGCTGCGGCCGCACCGACCACGCCGACCACACCGACCGCGACCCGACCGGCGGCGGCGCCGTCGGCCGATGTGCGTTCGGCGAGCGTGGCCGTACCGCCGGTCGTCGCTGCATCGAATGCGGGGCCCACGCGACGCGACGACGCGGCACGTACGCCGGCCGTCGCCGCGACACCGCGCAGCACCGCCGTTCTCGCGCACACGGCAGCGGCGAATCCGGCGCCGAGCCCGTCGGTCATGCCGCCGATCCCCTTGTTCCAGCACGATCGTCTGATCGTTACGCAAAGCGACTGATGCACCACGACAACCTCCATACCGCCGCGCCGCCGGCCGCACTGAACGACCCGGCACTCGACGCGCGCCGCGCGACGCGCCGCAAGCGCTTCATCGCGTTCTTCGCGGTCGTGCTGGTGGCCGCGCTTGCATGGATCGCGTACTGGCTGCTGAGCGATCGCTATTACGAAGACACCGACGACGCGTACGTCGCCGGCAGCATCGTCCAGGTCGCCGCGCAGATCCCCGGATCGGTGACCGACGTCGTGGTGGCCGATACGCAGGCCGTGCGCGCCGGCCAGACCCTCGTGAAGCTCGACGACACCGAGGCGTCCGTCGCGTTCGCGCAGGCGAAGGCGCAACTCGCGCAGGCGGTGCGGCAGGTCGCGAACGCGAAGATCTCGAACACGATGTACGTCGAGGCCGTGAATGCGCGGCGCGCCGACCTGGCGCTCGCGCAGCGCGCGTTCGCCGCACGCTCGGGCGCGTCGGTCGAGATCGTCGCGCCCGAGGAACTCGCACGCGCGCGGGCGGCGGTCGCCGGTGCGCAGGCGAATCTCGCGGCCGCGCAGGCGCAGCTCGATGCGGCACGCGCGCTCGGCACCCGGTTGCCCGTCGACGAAAGCCCGGCGGTCGTGCAGGCGGCCGCGCAGTTCAAGCTCGCGTACCGGAACCTGAAGCGCACGACGATCGTCGCGCCGGTCGACGGCACGATCGGGCAGCGTTCGGTGCAGGTCGGCCAGCAGGTCGGGCCCGGCGTGCCGCTGATGTCGATCGTGCAGCTCAACCAGCTGTGGATCGAGGCGAATTTCAAGGAAGGGCAGATTCGCCACATGCGCATCGGACAGCCGGTCGAGGTCGTGTCGGATCTGTACGGCTCGCGCGTAACCTATCGCGGCCGCGTGCAGGGCTTCTCGGCGGGCACGGGCAGCGCGTTCTCGATGCTGCCGTCGCAGAATGCGGCCGGCAACTGGATCAAGGTCGTGCAGCGCGTGCCGGTCGTGATCGCGCTCGATGCGCGCGATCTCGCCGCGCATCCGCTGCGCGTCGGGCTGTCGATGCGCGCGACGGTCGACACGCACGATCGCAACGGCCACGCGCTCGACAGCGAGCCGCCGACGCCGGCCGTCAGCACGCGCGTGCACGACGGTGTCGCGAGCGACGCGGAAAGCGCCGCGGCCGCGATCATCCGCGACAATCAGGGCGGGTAACGCCGGCCCGAGAGTGGGGGCGGCCGGTTGTCACGACCGGCCCGCCGCCCGGCGCGTTGCGGCGTTCGCTAGCGCCTCCAGCGCCTCCAGCGCCTCCAGCACCTCCAGCACCTCCAGCACCTCCAGCACCTCCAGCACCTCCAGCACCAACACCATCCAGCGCGTCACCCCACGCACCAAACCTTCCCGTCGTTTCCCGCCCCGACTTTCGCATTTCCGCCATCGATGTCGGCGCCGTTCAAACGCGTGTCGCGTTTGAGACATCGGCGCCCCTGCCTCCGGGACTACTCTCGAACAGCACGTTGCGCGTGCGCCGCATGGCGCCGGCGCGCCGCGGCGCCATCCAACGAGACATGGAGACAATACGATGAGCAGCAATCGAGGTGTCGTCTATCTTGGGCCGGGCCAGGTCGAAGTCCAGAAAATCGATTATCCGAAGATGGTCGACCCGAGCGGCCGCGCGATCGGCCACGGCGTGATCCTGAAAGTGGTGAGCACGAACATCTGCGGCTCCGACCAGCACATGGTGCGCGGCCGCACGACCGCGCCGGTCGGCCTCGTGCTCGGTCACGAGATCACGGGCGAGGTGGTCGAGATCGGCCGCGACGTCGAGACGCTGAAGCTCGGCGATCTCGTGTCGGTGCCGTTCAACGTGGCCTGCGGCCGCTGTGCGATGTGCAAGGACACGCATACGGGCGTGTGCCTGAACGTGAACCCGTCGCGTGCCGGCGGCGCGTACGGCTACGTCGACATGGGCGGCTGGATCGGCGGCCAGGCCGAGTACGTGCTCGTGCCGTATGCCGATTTCAACCTGCTGAAATTCCCCGATCGCGATCAGGCCATGGCGAAGATCCGCGATCTGACCTGCCTGTCCGACATTCTGCCCACTGGTTATCACGGTGCGGTGAGCGCGGGTGTGAAGCCGGGCTCGACGGTCTACATCGCGGGTGCGGGCCCGGTCGGGATGGCGGCGGCCGCCTCGGCGCGCCTGCTCGGCGCGGCCGTGACGATCGTCGGCGACATGAACGCGGAACGCCTCGCACACGCACGGGCGATGGGCTTCGAGACGGTCGACCTGTCGAAGGACGCATCGCTCGGCGAGCAGATCGAGCAGATCCTCGGCGTGCCCGAGATCGACTGCGCGGTCGACTGCGTCGGCTTCGAGGCGCACGGCCACGGTTCGTCGGGCCATGCGGAGGAAGCGCCCGCGACGGTGCTGAACTCGCTGATGGAAATCACGCGCCCGGCCGGCGCGATCGGCATCCCGGGCCTGTACGTGACGGACGATCCGGGCGCGAAGGACAAGGCCGCGCAGCACGGCAGCCTGAGCATCCGCTTCGGCCTCGGCTGGGCGAAGTCGCACTCGTTCTTCACGGGCCAGACGCCGGTGCTGAAGTACAACCGCAACCTGATGCAGGCGATCCTGTTCGACCGGCTGCCGATCGCGAAGATCGTCAACGTCGAAGTGATCTCGCTCGACCAGGCGCCGGAAGGCTACAAGAAGTTCGACGGCGGCGCGCCGCGCAAATTCGTCATCGACCCGCACGGGTTGCTGGCGGCGTAACGCGACCGACCACCGCGCGGCAATCGAAGGGGCCGGGGCGCGCAAGCGCCTCGGCCCTTTGTCGTTCCGGAAGCGCGCTCAATGCCGGCGATGGAACCGGGCGGGAAGCTCACGCGTGAACGATCGACCGAGCGACATTCGCCCGGCTCCGTTCACGCGGTGCGTTCCATCGCGGCGTCGTACTGACCGCAGCAGGCCGCACTGTTCAGGCGTGCGCGCAGCAGCAGCGCCTCCTGCGCGGCGCGTACGTTGGCCGCCTGTCCCTTCCACGCGGCCAGCGGCGGCTCCTGCAGCGCGCGTCCATAGGAAAAGCTCAGCACCCACGGCCGCCCGTCAACGCGATTCATCGCATCGAGATGCGCCGTCGCTTCCTCGGGCGTCTGTCCCCCGGACAGGAAGAAGATGCCGGGCACTTCGGCCGGCACGGTGCTGCGCAACAGGCGCACCGTGGCTTCGGCGACTTCGGCAGGGGCCGCCTGCACGGCGTGCGTGCTGCCCGCGACGACCATGCTCGGCTTGAGCAACAGGTGCGCCAGCGCGACCCGGTGCCGGTGCAGCGCGTCGAACACGGCGTGCAGCACGGCGTCGGTCACTTGCGCGCAGCGGCCGATCGAATGATCGCCGTCCATCAGCACCTCCGGCTCGACGATCGGCACGACGCCGGCCTCCTGGCAGATCGCCGCATAGCGCGCCAGCGCTTCGGCGTTGGCTTCGATCGCTGCGTGGCCCGGCAGCGTGTCGGACACGTTGTACACCGCGCGCCATTTCGCGAACCGCGCGCCTTGCCGCTGGTAGCCGTCGAGGCGTGCCGCAAGCCCGTCGAGCCCTTGCGTGATTTCGTCGCCGGGCGCGAGCGCGAGCGGAATCTTGCCCGCGTCGACCTTGATGCCGGGCACGATCTGCTGGCGGGCGGCGAGTTCGGGCAACGGCGTGCCATCGTCCGCACATTGCCCGAGCGTCTCTTCATACAGGATCACGCCGCTGACGAATTCGCCGAGGCCCGGCGTCGACAGCAACAGGGTGCGCCATGCGCGGCGGTTCTCTTCGGTCGATTCGACCGCGATCGTCTTGAAGCGCTTCGCGATGGTCGGCCCGCTTTCGTCGGCTGCCAGCAAGCCTTTGCCATCCTGAACGAGTGCCTGGATCGTCGCCTGGAGTGTGCTCTCGGTGCTCATGGAATTCCTCCGCTGAAACCGCCGCGCGGCCGTGCCGACCGCGCGCCGTTCACTTCGTCACGGTCGTCACGCCGCCTTCCGATTTCATTCTTTGTCGCGCACCGGCCAGAACGCAAGGCGCGTGCGCCGCCGGCATCGTCCGTGCCGGGGCGGGTACGTGATGCGCCGGCGTTCGACGTGCGTGACGCGTCGCGCGAAACGGGCCGCCGTATTTTGTCGGGGAGGTGCAGGGGAGAGCCGGCCCCGCATACGTTCGGCGCGGCCCGGAACACGGGCGCCTCGCGATCCCGGGCATACGCAATTGCTGCGATAATCATCGCCCGTTCCCGACCCCATCGCCGCCGTTCGGCGGCGTATCCACGGATGGCCAAGTCACTTCCCCTCGCAGCGTTGCACACGTTCGTCGAAGTGGCGCGCTGCGGCAGCATGAAACAGGCGGCCGACCAGCTCTGCATTTCGCCGGGCGCCGTCAGCCAGCATGTCCGCAATCTCGAGGATCGCCTCGCCGTGCGGCTGTTCGAGCGCACCGGCCGCGAACTCGAGCTGACCGGCACGGGCCGCGCGCTGTTCGACCAGCTCGCCGGTGGCTTCAACGAAATCGAGGCCGCATGGGCGAACGTGCACGGGGCGAACCGGCGCGTCGTCCGCCTCGCGGTGACGACCACCGCATCCTTCGCGAACACGTGGCTCGTGCAACGCCTCGGCGCATTCAATGCCGCGTACCCCGACATCGAAATCACCGTCGAAACGCGCGCGCAGCTGGTCGACCTGCGGCGCGACTATGTCGACGTCGCGATCCGGCACGGGTTGGGCCACTATCCCGGGCACGCATCGTTCCGTATTTGGACCCCCGAGCTGTGGCCCGTCTGCAGCCCGCGACTGCTCGATCCCGCCCGCCCGATCGCCGCGCCGGCCGACTGCCTGTCGTATCCGCTGCTGCAGGACGCGGATCGCGCCGACTGGGCACTGTGGTTGCGCGCGCAGGGCATCGAGGATCCTCGTGCGCCGCGCGGCGCGAGCTTCAGCGAGGATGCGTTGCTGATCAAGGCGGCGGCTGCCGGGCAGGGCGTGGCGCTGGTGCGCGACATCTATGCGCGGGACGAAGTCGCGGCCGGCCGGCTGGTGCGCGTGCTCGCACGGCCCTGGCCGACCGAGCTGTCCTATTACGTCGTGTGCAGCGAAGCGCGCCAGCACGAGTGGAAGATCGCCGCGTTCCGCGACTGGCTCGCGACCGAGATCGGCGGCGGTGGCGACGACGACGGCTCGCGCGACCTACTGGCGTGACCCGCGCACGGTGGCGGTCGCGAAGCCCTTGAGCTTGCCGGTCGCGAGCGCGGTGCCGAGCAGGATGATCGCGCACCCGGCGACGGTCTGCACGGTGACGGTCTCGTGCAGGAAGATCGCGCCCCATACGACACCGAAGATCGGAATCAGGAACGTGACCGACGCCGCATATTGCGCGCCCGCGTTGCGGATCAGCCCGAAATACAGCAGATAGGCGACGGCCGTACAGATCGCGCCGAGCAGCACCACCGCGATCCACGCGGATGGTTGAACGGGGCCGTGCGGCCACATCGGCAGCGCGAGCGGTACGAGCGCGACCGCTGCGAACAACTGGCTGCCGAACGCCGACACGAACGGCCGGACGTTCGCCAGCCTGCGCTTCGAGTAATGCGCGGCGAACCCGTACGACAGCGTCGCGAGCATCGCGGCGGCGATCGCGCGCGATGCGCCGGGCGTGCCGGCGCCGACTGCCGAGCCGGCGAGCACGACGACACCCGCAAAACCCAGCGCGAGGCCGATCGCCTGCGGTTTCGTCAGCGGCGCACGCAGCCACACGTACGCGACGATCGCGGTCCACAACGGCGTCGTCGCATTCAGGATCGAATCGGTGCCGGCCGACACGAACAGCGCCGCGTAGGTCAGCAGGCAGAACGGCAGCGCCGAGTTCGTGATGCCGACGACGAACAGCGGCAACGCATGCGAGCGGAATTCCTGTCGCGCCTGCGCGTTGCGCAGCACCGGCGACAACAGCACGGCCGCGATCGCGACGCGCAGCGCGATCAGCGGGACGACGCCGAATTCCGGCGCGCCCATGCGCATGAACAGGAAGGAGGCGCCCCAGATGGCGGCAAGGGCCACGAGTTGCAGTGCATTCATCAACGACTCCGTTCGGTGGATCAGGCGGCCGGCCGGGAACGCAATACGCAATACGCGAGATGCGAGATGCGAGATGCGCCGGCGCGGGCGAATGACCCATTGAACGTCACGCGTGAGTCGCGACGCAAACGAGGTTTTGTGACGGGTGGTTTAGAAAAATGAATCGACGAACGCGCCTGCGCGGACCACGCCTGCGCGCTCAGTGGCCGCGATAGAGCTGTGCGATTTGCTGCGTATTGCTGGCGGGGCGTCGGGCACGTGCGGTGTGCGTGCTCACGCGGTGGAGGGTATGTGGGCGATGCGCGGCACCGTGATTGCCTTTCCAGCCCGCCAGGCGAACCGTGGCGCCGGGGTGTGGCCGGTCGGGTGCGCGCATGGCCGGCGCCGCTCGCGCGACTGCCGTCCGTCCCGCGGGTGCGCGGGCGGCCTCCGGGCCCGGGCTGCCCGGTCGGGCGACCGTCGCCTGTGTTCCGTCAGTCGAATGAAACGGATAGACGGGTGCGGGCAAGACCGGCAGCACGGGGTCGTTCGATGCGTACGGGGCGGCATCGCTCGCCATCGCGCGCGAATCATTCGAACCGCGACAGGCGGGATCGGCCTTGCATGTCCGGTCGACCACCACATAGCCGCCAACCAGCAGCACGAGTGTCAGGATGCTCAGGATCGGCGCGGTCGATGCGCGAGGCTGCTGGAACGCCGCGTTGCGAAGCGCGCGCGCGATGCGCGACGACCACGTGTGAAAGGCGCGCGGCGCATGCGTGGCATCCGGTGCGCGGGGGATCGAATCGAACGGCCAGTTCCGCCGTCCGCAGACGGGGCAATGTTCGAGCGCACGGAAGGCCACGAAGCCGCATTCCCTGCAGCGGAAGCTGGCGGTGCGCCGCGCTTCGGCTCGCGCGGTCAGGATCGCGCGCCAGTCATCGCGTGCGCGAATGGTGCGATTGGGGAGGACTCGCATCGCTGGAAGCGGGCGGGCGCCGTCAACGAGGCGAACGTTCGCCGGTCGTCATGATCCGTTCCTCCACGGCAGCCGATCGGCCCGTGCCGGAATGCAGGGGAGCGTACCTCGTCGACTGTCGTTCGCATGCGGTGTTCATGGGATTCTCCGTGACATCGGGTGCGCGGAACACGTTCGTCCGTGATGGCCTACCGCTTCATTCTTGGTCGCCGGCGCGTGAAACGCAAGGCACAAACAGGCTGTCGTGAGTCGTCGGTTCCACGCTAACCGTCCCGCCGCTGCCGGGCCGCGAGCGTCCCGATGGTCTCCATCGCGTGCTCGACCGCCGGCGTCCACGGCCGGCCGTAATTGAGCCGAAGGTAGCGGCGAAATCCGCCGGTCGCGGAAAAGATCGGCCCCGGCGCGATGCTGACGCCGCTTTCCATCGCATCGCCGAACAGGTGCATCGCATCCACGCGCGGCGGCAGTTCGATCCACAGGAAATACCCGCCGCGCGGCGCGAACACTTCAGTGCCGGCCGGAAAATACGCGCGCACGGCCGCGAGCATCTGTGCCTGGTGCGCGGCGAGATTGCGGCGCAGCTTACGCAGGAAGCGGTCGTACGCGCCGTCGCGCAGGTAGCTCGAAATCGCCATCTGCGCAGGCACGTCGGCCGCCGGCGCGCTTGCGCCCTTTGCCTGACGAATTTGCCGCACGTAGCGTCCGGCCGCGACCCAGCCGATCCGGAACCCGGGCGCGAGGCACTTCGAGAACGAGCCGCAATGCAGGACGAGACCGCTGTCGTCGTACAGCTTGGCGGGGCGCGTGGGTGACGTGCCGAAATGCAGCTCGCCGTAGACGTCGTCCTCGATCAGCGGCACGTTGCGTGCCGCGAGCAGGTCGATCAGTGCGCGCTTGCGCTCGTCGGTCAGCGTCGCGCCGGTCGGGTTGTGGAACGACGTCATGAACCAGCACGCCCGCACCGGATGCGTGTCGAGCGCTTTCTCGAGCGCGTCGAGATCGAGGCCGGTGCGCGGGTCGACCGGAATCTCGACGGCCTTCAGGTGCAGGCGCTGCACGGCCTCCAGGGCCGCATGAAACGCCGGTCGCTCGATCGCGACGATATCGCCGGGGCGTGTCAGCGCCTGCAGGCTGAGCGTCAGCGCTTCGAGCGCGCCGGTCGTGATGACGATCTCGTCCATCGGCAACGCCGCACCCGCATTCAGGTAGCGCAGCGCGATCTGGCGGCGCAGCCCGTCGTGGCCGGGCGGCGCGCCGGACAGCAGGGCCGTGCGATCCATGTTGCGGGCCGCCGACGCCATCGCGCGCCACAGGCTGCTCATCGGGAAAAGCGAATAGCTGGCGAAGGCCGAGCCGAGCGGGACGATGTTTTCGCATCTGAGCGAGTCGAGCAGCCGGAACAACGTATCGCCGTTGCCCGCGGGCGGGGCGGCCGGCTTGCGCGGCGGTTCATGGCCGAACCGCACGCGCTTGTCGTCGAGGTTCGCAACGAAATAACCGGACCGTGCACGCGCGACGATCAGACCCTCGCCTTCGAGCGCGTAGTACGCGCGAAACACGGTGGACGGGCTCACGCCATAGGCGCGGCATGCGGCGCGCACGGTGGGGATGCGCGTACCGGGGGCCAGATCTCCCCGCCGGATCGACTCGGAAATCGTCCGGGCGAGCTTCGCATAACGCTTCATGCCTGCCTCAAGTCGAGCAGCTTTGTGCCGAAAAAAGAGTAGCACGGCGCGCGCTGCGCCACAGGGTCGTTATCCCGTGATCCGCTCGTTTTTCACGGGCTCTGATCCTGTTTTTCGGCGCGACGCGCTGGCATGCTTTCGCCCCTCGAGCAATCTTTGTTCCCGACATTGACCGATACGGAATTCACGCTGTCCGCCGGCTGATCCGTGCCCCGTGCGCCCGTGCGTGCGAGGTGTAGTCAGCGGTGTCATGACCCTAACCGGAAAACTTCAGCGTGAAATTGAATACTCTCGTCGCGGGCCTCGTGGCCGGCGTTGCCCTCAACCTCCTCGGCGGCGTCGCGCAGGCCGCCTGCATCAGCAATCCGCCCACGCAATCCAACGCGACGTTCCCCGCCGCACTGACCGGCAAGCTCGTCTATCACAGCTACGTCAAGTACGGCGACGGCACGAGCCAGCTGTTCCTGTACGACTTCTCGGCCCGTACGCTGACGCAACTGAGCAAGAGCGCGTGGGGCATCACCGATCCGATGAACGGCGTGTTCAGCCCCGACGGCAAGTGGCTCGCGTTCATGGGCATCAGCAACGGCGCATGGAACGTGTTCATGCTGCAGCTCGGCGCCGGCACGCCGCCCGTCAACATGACCAACAGCACGGGCGCCACCCGCAACGAAGACCCGAAATTCAGCACGGACGGCAAGACGCTCGTGTTCAAGCAGAACGGCGACGTCAAGCAGGCGACGCTGTCGTATACGAGCGCGGGCCCGGTGTTCACGTCGGTCGTGAGCCTGACGAACGCACCCTCCGGCGCCGAATATTCGATGCCGTTCCTCGCGCCCGATGCGAGCGCCGTGTACTACGCGACCGGCACGGGCGCGAACATGGGGCTGATGAAGCGCACGCTCGCGACCGGCGCGACTGCGGTGTTCGATGCTCCGGCCGGGCTGCAGACGTACTACCCGATCGTGCGTGGGGACGGCATGGTGTTCTACGCGCGCTGGAAAGACAGCGGCCAGGCCGACCAGATCTATGCGAAGACGGCGGACCCGGCGTCGACGCCGAACGCGTTGCCGATCAACGACTGCGTGAGCAACAACTCGGATCCGGCGCCGGTGACCGGCACCAACTACGTGTTCTTCTCGTCGACGACGGCGGGCGGCTACCAGCTCTACGTCGGTGACGTGACGACCGGCCAGCGCTGGAGCCTGTCGCAGTTCGGCGTGAACGCCGACACGACGAAGGCCAAGCTCGGGTCCAGCTACTACGGCGGCCCGGCCGCCGCGCAGCCGACGCTGCTGTCGCAGGGTCGTCCGGCTGCCGCATCGGCGAGCTACAACGCGTCGCTCACGGCCGACAAGGCGTTCGACGGCAACACCACGAGCACGCGCTGGGATTCGCCGGAAGGCGCGGGCGTCGATCCGCAATGGATCTCCGTGGATCTCGGTGCGACGAAGACGATCAGCAGCATCGATCTCTACTGGGATGCGGGCGCGCTCGTGTACCAGATCCAGACGTCGAACGACAATGCGAACTGGACGACGATCTACTCGACGAACAACGGCGTGTCGTACGGCCACGTGACGTTGCCGAACCTGAACGGGCATGGCCGCTACGTGCGGATGCTCGGCACGAAGCGCGCGACGCCGTGGGGGTATTCGCTCGACGAAATGCAGGTGTGGGGATCGTAAGCGGAAAGAAAAAAGCGACCTTCGAGGTCGCTTTTTTTTCGTCAAGCGCGGCGGGGATCACGCATGCAGCACATGCACCGGAAACGCGGGGCTGGCGCTCGCCGCACCCTGCGCAAGCGGCGCGACCTGCTTGCGGCGCTCGCGGGTCGGCGCGACGCCGAACGCGTCGCGATAGCTCTTGCTGAAATGGCACGCCGACTGGAAGCCGCACGCCATCGTGATGTGCATGATCGACATGTCGGTCTGCAGCAGCAGTTCGCGTGCGCGGCGCAGCCGCAGCGTCAGGTAGTAGTGCGTCGGCGTCATGCCGAGGTGTTCGCGGAACAGGCGCTGCAGTTGCCGCTGCGACATGTTCGCGAGCCGCGCGAGCTCCTCGCGTGACAGCGGCTCCTCGATGTTGTTCTCCATCAGCGAGATCACCTCGAACAGCGACTTGTTCGCGGAGCCGAGGCGTGCGACCAGTGGCATGCGTTGCTGCGCGCTCGTGTCGCGCACGTGTTCGACGATGAACTGCTCGGCGATCTGCGTGACGCGCGCGGTGCCCACGCGCGCGGCGATCAGGTTCAGCATCATGTCGAGCGGCGCGACGCCGCCCGTGCACGTGATGCGGTCGCGGTCGATCACGAACAGTTCCTTCAGGAAGCGCGTGTCCGGAAACTCTTCCTTCAGCGCCGACATGTTCTCCCAGTGGATTGCGCACGCGTAGCCCGCGAGCAGCCCCGACTTCGCGAGCGCATAGGTGCCCGTGCACAGGCTGCCGAGCGGGATGCCCGCGCGCGCGAAGCGGCGCAGCGTCGACAGATGGGCGGGCGTGGTCGCGCGCTGCACGTCGACGCCGCCGCACACGAACACGATGTCGGGCTGGCCCACGCATTCGGCCGGGCCGGTGTCGACCGTCAGGCCGTTGCTCGCGGTGACCGGGCCGCCGTCCGGGCTGATGACCGACCAGCGGTAGAGCGGCTGGCCGCTCAGGTAGTTCGCCATCCGAAGCACCTCGATCGCATTGGTGAACGCGATCATCGTGAAGTTCGGTAACGGCATGAACGCGAAGTGGGACAGCGACGCTGTGCGGTCGGGCGACATGGGGAGCGTTCCTAGAATCTCTAATAGCTTTACGCCCGGGGGCACCGATCGGGCTGCGATATTGTGTGAGCCAGCGCAACAAGCGTGCCATACGGCTAAACCCTAGATCCATACGTTGTCTGGCTGAAAGCGGCATGCTGCACTGCACCGTATTCGTGACGGGCTGCACCCCGACCGGGCGGCAATCGCACCGCCGGCGTGCCTGTTCATAGGTGAACTGCCTCGACCATTTTTGTTGGCCATCCGAAAAAGCACGACCGGTCACTTGTATAAAACGGACGCGGATGGCGGAAAAGGCAAAGAACGCGTCTAAATTCATCAATCCGCCGAAAATCCGAACGACAAGAATAGAGCCGTCGGCAGCCTTGTACGGGACGAGCGGGAAACCCAGGCAGGGCGGGCCTTGAGCTTCGGTTTCAGCCCCTTATTCTTCGTCACGGACGCACTATGTCGAACACCCAGCCTTTCTTCTCGCAGCCCCTTGCCGAGCGCGACGCGCCGGTGCGCAGCGCCATCCTGAAGGAACTCGAGCGTCAGCAGTCGCAGGTCGAGCTGATCGCGTCGGAAAACATCGTGTCGCGCGCCGTGCTCGAGGCGCAGGGCTCGGTGCTGACCAACAAGTACGCGGAAGGCTATCCCGGCAAGCGCTATTACGGCGGCTGCGAATTCGCGGATGAAGTCGAGGCGCTGGCAATCGAGCGCGTCAAGCAGATCTTCAATGCCGGCTGTGCGAACGTGCAGCCGCACTCGGGCGCGCAGGCGAACGGCTCGGTGATGCTCGCGCTGGCCAAGCCGGGCGACACGGTGCTCGGCATGTCGCTCGACGCGGGCGGCCACCTGACGCACGGCGCGAAGCCGGCGCTGTCGGGCAAGTGGTTCAACGCCGTGCAGTACGGCGTGAACCGCGACACGATGCGGATCGACTACGACCAGGTCGAGGCGCTCGCGCACGAGCACAAGCCGAACCTGATCATCGCCGGCTTCTCGGCCTACCCGCGTGCGCTCGACTTCGCGCGCTTCCGTGCGATCGCCGACAGCGTCGGCGCGAAGCTGATGGTCGACATGGCACACATCGCCGGCGTGATCGCCGCGGGCCGCCACGCGAACCCGGTCGAGCATGCGCACGTCGTCACGTCGACCACCCACAAGACGCTGCGCGGCCCGCGCGGCGGCTTCGTGCTGACCAACGACGAGGAGATCGCGAAGAAGATCAACTCGGCCGTGTTCCCCGGCCTGCAGGGCGGCCCGCTGATGCACGTGATCGCCGGCAAGGCCGTCGCGTTCGGCGAAGTGCTGCACGCGGACTTCAAGACCTACATCGACAACGTGCTCGCGAACGCGCAGGCGCTCGGCGAAGTGCTGAAGGCGGGCGGCGTCGATCTGGTCACGGGCGGCACCGACAACCACCTGCTGCTGGTCGACCTGCGTCCGAAGGGCCTGAAGGGCGCGCCGGTCGAGCAGGCGCTGGAGCGCGCGGGCATCACCTGCAACAAGAACGGCATTCCGTTCGATACCGAGAAGCCGACCGTCACGTCGGGCATCCGCCTCGGCACGCCGGCCGGCACGACGCGCGGCTTCGGCGTCGCGGAATTTCGCGAGGTGGGCCGCCTGATCCTGGAAGTGTTCGACGCGCTGCGCGCGAACCCGGAAGGCGACCAAGCGACCGAACAGCGCGTGCGCCGCGAGATCTTCGCGTTGTGCGAACGCTTCCCGATCTATTGATCCCACCGACCCGACAATACTGGAGCAACACATGAGCACGCTGCATCAAGACAGCATCATCATCGACGGGCTGAACATCTCGAAGTTCGAGAAGCCGGTGTTCGAAGACATGCGCAAGGGTGGCATCACGGCCGCCAACTGCACGGTGTCGGTGTGGGAAAACTTCACCAAGACCGTCGACAACATCGGCGTGATGAAGAAGAAGATCCGCGACAACAGCGAGCTGCTGACGCTGGTGCGCACGACGGAAGACATCTTCCGCGCGAAGAAGGAAGACAAGACCGGCGTGATCCTCGGCTTCCAGAACGCGCACGCGTTCGAGGACAACATCGGCTACATCGAAGCGTTCGCCGACATGGGCGTGCGCGTCGTGCAGCTCTGCTACAACACGCAGAACCTGGTCGGCACCGGTTGCTACGAGCGTGACGGCGGGCTGTCGGACTTCGGCCGCGAAGTGATCACCGAGATGAACCGCGTCGGCATCATGGTCGACCTGTCGCACGTGGGCGGCAATACGTCGTCGGAAGCGATCGCGTTCTCGAAGAAGCCGGTGTGCTATTCGCATTGCCTGCCGTCGGGCCTGAAGGAGCATCCGCGCAACAAGAGCGACGAACAGCTGAAGGAGATCGCCGATGCGGGCGGCTTCGTCGGCGTGACGATGTTCGCGCCGTTCCTCAAGCGCGGGATCGAAGCGAACATCGACGACTACATCGAGGCGATCGACTACGTCGTGAACCTGATCGGCGAGGATGCGGTCGGTATCGGCACGGACTTCACGCAGGACTACGCGAAGGAATTCTTCGACATGCTGACGCATGACAAGGGCCGCTATCGCCAGCTGACGAACTTCGGCAAGGTGATCAACCCGGACGGCATCCGCACGATCGGCGAATTCCCGAACCTGACGGCGGCGATGGAACGC
Organism: Burkholderia sp. Tr-20390; assembly: GCF_017104595.1. Classification (NCBI taxonomy): domain Bacteria; kingdom Pseudomonadati; phylum Pseudomonadota; class Betaproteobacteria; order Burkholderiales; family Burkholderiaceae; genus Burkholderia; species Burkholderia sp. Tr-20390. The sequence continues at coordinate 14,464 of NZ_JAAGPC010000042.1, forward strand.
CACGGCTGGAAGGAGTCGCGTATCCGCAAGATCATGGGCGAGAACTGGGTGCGCGTGTTCAAGGACGTGTGGGGCGCATAAGCGCCGCGAACGCCGAACCCCCTTCAGCGATTCAACATTAAAAGAAATCGGGACGTGCCCGTGCAAGCCGCACGGGCGCGCGGACGATGTCGCGCCGGTGCACCGAGCCGCGCGGCCACTTTCCTCACGGAGTCACCACAATGCAACCGCAACTGCCGATCAACGTCGATCCCGATACCGGCGTCTGGACCACCGACGCGCTGCCGATGCTGTACGTGCCGCGCCACTTCTTCACGAACAACCACGTCGCCGTCGAGGAAGCGCTCGGCGTCGAGGCGTATGCCGAGATCCTGTACAAGGCCGGCTACAAGTCCGCCTACCACTGGTGCGACAAGGAAGCGAAGCTGCACGGCCTGACCGGCATGGCCGTATTCGAGCACTACCTGAAGCGCCTGTCGCAGCGCGGCTGGGGGCTGTTCTCGATCATCGAGGCCGACCCGGCGAGCGCGCGCGCGAAGATCGAGCTGCGCCACTCGTCGTTCGTGCTCCAGCAGCCGGGCAAGGAAGGCAAGCTCTGCTACATGTTCGCGGGCTGGTTCGCCGGCGCGATGGACTGGGTCAACGACACGACGCCGGAAGGCAAGGGCGCGCCGCGTGCGCGATCGTTGGAGGTGCAGTGCGCGGCCGAGCATCACGACCACTGCGTCTTCGAAGTGTCGCCGATCGCGCACTGAAGCCCTGACGCACGGATTCACCGAAGCACAACAACACCCGCAACACGAGACATTCGAACGCCAGAGGTCGCCAGCGATGCGTTATCCCCACCTGTTCAAACCCATGCAGCTGAACCAGCTGACGCTGCGCAACCGGATCGTCAGCACCGCGCATGCGGAGGTGTATGCCGAGCCGGGCGGCCTGCCGGGCGACCGCTATATCCGCTACTACGAAGAAAAGGCGAAGGGCGGCGTGGGTCTCGCGATCTGCGGCGGGTCGAGCCCGGTGTCGATCGACAGCCCGCAGGGCTGGTGGAAATCGGTGAACCTGTCGACCGACAAGATCATCGATCCGCTCACGCGCCTCGCCGACACGATGCACAAGCACGGCGCGAAGATCATGATCCAGGCGACGCACATGGGCCGCCGCTCGTCGTTCCACGGCGAGCACTGGCCGCACCTGATGTCGCCGTCGGGCGTGCGCGAACCCGTGCACCGCGGCAACGCGAAGATCATCGAGATCGAGGAAATCCGCCGCATCATCGGCGACTTCGCGGCCGCCGCGAAGCGCGTGAAGGCGGCCGGCATGGACGGCATCGAAATCTCGGCCGCCCACCAGCACCTGATCGACCAGTTCTGGAGCAAGCGTTCGAACCACCGCACCGACGAATGGGGCGGCAGCCTGGAGAACCGCCTGCGCTTCGGCATCGAAGTGCTGACGGCCGTGCGCGAGGCGGTGGGCAAGGACTTCTGCGTCGGTCTGCGCATGTGCGGCGACGAATTCCACGAGGACGGCCTCGATCACGAAGCGCTGAAGGAAATCGCGCAGGCGATGTCGGAGACGGGCCTGATCGACTACCTGAGCGTGGTCGGCTCGGGCGGCGACACGCACAACACGATCGCCAACTGCATGCCGCCGATGGCGCTGCCGCCGGAGCCGTTCGTGCACCTCGCGGCCGGCATCAAGTCGGTCGTGAAGATTCCGGTGATGCACGCGCAGAGCATCCGCGATGCGGGCCAGGCCGAGCGCCTGCTCGCGACCGGCATGATCGACCTGGTCGGCATGACGCGCGCGCAGATCGCCGATCCGCACATGGTGATCAAGATCCGCGACGGCCGCGAAGACGAAATCAAGCAGTGTGTCGGCGCGAACTACTGCATCGACCGCCAGTACAACGGCCTCGACGTGCTGTGCATCCAGAACGCGGCGACGTCGCGCGAAGCGACGATGCCGCACATCATCGAGAAGTCGCGCGGCCCGAAGCGCAAGGTCGTGGTGGTCGGCGCGGGCCCCGCGGGGCTCGAAGCCGCGCGCGTCGCGAAGCTGCGCGGCCACGACGTGGTGCTGTTCGAGAAGAATGCCGAAGTGGGCGGGCAGGTGATGATCGCCGCGAAGGCGCCGCAGCGTGAACAGATGTCGGGGATCATCCGCTGGTTCGACATGGAAACGAAGCGCCTGGGCGTCGATCGCCGCCTCGGCGTGGCCGCCGACGAGAAGATGATCATGGCCGAGAAGCCGGACATCGTCGTGCTCGCGACGGGCGGGTCGAGCTTCACGTGGCAGGTGCCGGGCTGGGGCGTGGCCGAGGGGCTGGCCGTCAGCTCGTGGGACATCCTGACCGGCAAGGTCGAGCCGAAGCAGAACGTGCTGCTGTTCGACGGCGTGAGCACGCATGCGGGCGCCGGCGTGGCCGACTTCATGGCGAGCCGCGGCTCGAAGGTCGAGGTCGTCACGCCGGACGTGAAGGTCGCCGACGATTGCGGCGGCACGACGTTCCCGATCTTCTATCGCCGCCTGTACGCATTCGGCGTGATCCCGACGCCGAACACGATGCTCGATCGCGTCTACGAAGAGGACGGCAAGCTGATCGCCGTGCTGCGCAACGAGTACACGGAAGAGCTGGAAGAGCGCGCGGTCGACCAGGTGGTGATCGAGAACGGCTCGTCACCGAACGACGAGCTGTACTGGAAGCTCAAGCCGGAATCGGTGAACCGCGGCCAGATCGATCCGCACACGCTGTTCGCGGCCGAGCCGCAGCCGTGCCTGTCGGAAGAACTCGGCAACGGCCGTTTCCTGCTGTTCCGTGTCGGCGATTGCATCTCGATGCACAACGTCCACGGGGCGATCTACGACTCGCTGCGTCTCGTGAAGGATTTCTAAACGATGAACCCGTCCTTCCTCATTACCGCCCTGTTATGGCTGTCGGTGGCGGGGCTCGCGTTCGCGGTCGCGAAGCGCTCGTCCTACTGGCGTCTGGGCCGGGCCACCGCGCCCGGCTCGTTCGGCGTCGCGAACCTGTTCGCGATCCCGAAGCGCTACTTCGTCGACCTGCACCACGTGGTCGCCCGTGATCCGTACATCGCGAAGACGCACGTCGCGACGGCCGGCGGCGCGATCGGCGCGCTCGCGCTGGTATTCATCAACTACGGCCTCGCGATCTACTCGCCGTGGCTCGACAAGCTGATCTTCCTCGCGGCGCTCGCGATGCTGGTCGGCGCGGTGTTCGTGTGGCGCCGGCGCGCGGCCAAGGACGTGCCGGCCCGCCTGTCGCGCGGCCCGTGGAATACGCTGCCCTGGTTGCTCGGCTCGTTCGCGCTCGGTCTCGTGCTGTTCATGCTGGTGCCGACCGGCGCGATGTCGGGCGCGTTCGCGGTGCTCTGCGCCGTGCTGATCGGTGTCGGTGCGTTCACGATGACCGTCGGCGCCGCGAAGGGCGGCCCGATGAAGCATGCGATCGCAGGCCTGCTGCACCTGGCCTTCCACCCGCGCCAGGAACGCTTCGCGGCCACCCGCGACTCGTTCACGGGCAACGGCACGGCCACGCCGCCGACCGCGCTGAAGCTGCCGGACATCGAGCATCAGGAGTACGGCGTCGCGAAGCCGGTCGAATTCCGCTGGAACCAGTTGCTGAGCTTCGACGCGTGTGTGCAGTGCGGCAAGTGCGAAGCCGCGTGCCCCGCGTTCGCGTCGGGCCAGCCGCTGAACCCGAAGAAGCTGATCCAGGATCTCGTCGTCGGGATGGCGGGCGGCACCGATGCGGCGTACGCGGGCAGCCCGTCGCCGGGCATTCCGGTCGGCCAGCATCGAGGCGAGCCGAACGGCCCGATCGTGTCAGGCCTGATCGAAGAGCAGACGCTGTGGTCGTGCACCACCTGCCGCGCGTGCGTGCAGGAATGCCCGATGCTGATCGAGCACGTCGACGCGATCGTCGACATGCGCCGCAACCGCACGCTCGTGCACGGCACGGTGCCGGGCAAGGGCCAGGAAGTGCTCGCGAACCTGCGCGAGACGGGCACGATGGGCGGCTACGACACGGCCGCACGCTACGACTGGTCGGTCGACCTGAGCGCGCCCGTCGCGCAACCCGGCAAGCCGGTCGACGTGCTGTTCGTTGCAGGCGAAGGCGCGTTCGACATGCGCTACCAGCGCACGCTGCGCGCATTCGTCAAGGTGCTGAACAAGGCGGGTGTCGACTATGCGGTGCTCGGTTCGACCGAGACCGACACGGGCGACGTCGCCCGCCGGCTCGGCGACGAAGCGACGTTCCAGCAGATGGCGAAGCGCCTGATCGGCACGCTCGGCACGCTGTCGTACCAGCAGATCGTGACGGCCGACCCGCACGTGATGCACAGCCTGCGCAACGAATACCGTGCGCTCGGGCTGCGCGTGACGGTCAAGCATCACACGACCTTCCTCGCCGAACTGGCCGACAGCGGCAAGATCGCGCCGAAGGCCGTCGAAGCGCTGCAGGACAAGCGCACCACGTATCACGATCCGTGCTACCTCGGCCGCTACAACGGCGAGACGGACGCGCCGCGCAAGCTGCTGAAGACGATCGGCATTCAGGTCGTCGAGATGGAGCGCAACGGCATGCGCGGCCGCTGCTGCGGCGGTGGCGGCGGTGCGCCGCTGACCGACATTCCCGGCAAGCAGCGCATTCCCGACATCCGCATCGCCGACGCCCGCACGATCGGCGCGGACGTGGTCGCGGTCGCCTGCCCGAACTGCACGGCGATGCTCGAAGGCGTCGTGGGCCCGCGCCCCGACGTGCTCGACGTGGCCGAACTCGTTGCCGCCTCGCTGGAGTGAATCGATGAACACGATCAAACGAATCGATCCGCGCCGGCCGTTCATCATCACGGCCGCCGGCCTGAAGCGCATCACGCTCGGCGAGGAAGGCAGCGCCGATGCGAACGCGGTGCACGGGTTCGCGCATGGTCATGGCGCAGCGGCCGCGAAGCCGCGCCGCGCGGTGCAGGATCCGAAGCACGTGATGCTGGTGGTCGCGCACAGTGAACGCGGCGCGCTCGACGATCATTCGCGGCAGGCGATCGCCGCCGCCGCATTGCTCGCCGATGCGCAGACCGAAGTCGCGCTGCTCGCGTTCGGCGAGCTGAAGGACGACGTGGCCGAACTGGGCGTCGACAAGCTGCTGGAACTCGCCGGCTTCGATCGGCGTACGTTCGACCCTGAAAGCGAATTGCAAGCGCTGCAGGCCTGCGTGGCGGCACTCGCGCCGAGGCACGTGTTCGTGCCCGACAACGCGACGGGCGACGGCGATCTCGGCCGGCGCTACGCGGCGGCCGCCGGCGCGAGCGTCGCGACGCACGTCGTCGAGATCGATGCGAAGCACGTCGGCGCGTATGCGCAGGCCGGGCGCGCGTTTGCCACCCGAGCGCTGCCCGACGTGATCCTGCTCGCGCAGAACGCGGTCGACGCGAAGCTGCCGTTCGTCGGTGCGGGCGAACGGCTGGCCGCCGACTTCATCCGCCCGGCGCACGACGCCGCGCAACCGTACCGCGATCTCGGTCTCGACGAAATCGACGCGGCCCAGGTCGCGCTCGAGGAAGCCGATTTCATCGTATCGGCCGGCAACGGCGTGTCCGACATCGGCGCGTTCGAGCGGCTGGCTGGTGCATTCGGCGCGGCGATCGGCGCAAGCCGTGTCGCGGTCGACAACGGCCACTTCACGCGCGACAAGCAGGTCGGTGCGACCGGCAAGACGGTCGAGGCGAGCGTCTACATCGCGTTCGGCATCTCGGGCGCGGTGCAGCACCTGCAGGGGATCAAGGATTGCCGCCACGTGATCGCGGTGAACCTCGACGGCAGCGCGCCGATCGCGAAGCGCGCGAACCTGACGGTGGTCGGCGACGCGCAGGGCACGATCGCCGCACTGATCGAACAGGTGCAGGCCGCGCGCGCCGCGCGTGGCGAATCGCCGGCCGCGGTCGGCACCCGTGAACCGGAAGGAGTCGCTGCATGAACGCCCCCCGCCAGCTGCAACGCATCGCGGTGCTCGTGTCCGTCGGCCGCCATCCGGTCAGCGGCGTCGCGCGCTATAGCCGCAACGACGCGGCCGCGCTCGAAACCGGCCGCCAGCTCGCGGAGCGGCATCGCGCGAAGCTCGACGTGATCCATGCCGGCGACCCCGCGAATGCGGCGCTTGCCGAATATCTCGCGCTCGGCGCCCGGGAGGTCGAGGTGCTGGCCTGCCGCGACGGCGACGACGCCGTGCATGCGCTCGCCGCGCGCGTCGAGGGCTACGACCTCGTGCTGACCGGCACGCGCGCCGAAGGCGCGTACGACACCGGCATGCTGCCGTATCGCGTCGCCGCGGCACTCGGCTATCCGCTGGTGGGTTCGGCCGTCGACCTGACGGTCGAAGGCGGCCGCGTGGCCGTCCGGCAATTTTTGCCGAAGGGGCTGCGGCGGCGCGTCGACGCGGCGCTGCCGGCCGTCGTCGCCGTTCATCCGCTCGCCAATGCCGAGCCGCGCTATGCGTATGCGCGGCTGCGCGCCGGCGCGATCCGGCCGGCGCTCGCGGCGCCCGGCGCGGACGCCGACGCGGCCGCGTGGAAGGTCGGCCCGATCGAGCGTAAACCCGTAAAGCTGGTCGCCGCCGAGAAGCGCTCCGGGCATGCCCGGATGCTGTCCGCGACGACGACCGAAAGCCGTGGCGGCAACGTCGTAAATGAAGGGAGTTCGGTCGAAAAAGCACAAGTGATCCTCGCGTATTTGCGCGAGCATCAGCTCATCGACTACTGATTTTGATGCCTGTCGGCAAGAACCCAGGGATGCAAGGAATCCGGAGCAAACGATGAAAGTATCGGCAGACATTCGTGCATTGATCGAGCGGCGCAAGGAAGGGCACAGCCTCGAAGCGCCGTTCTACACGAGCGAGGACATCTTCGCGCTCGACATGGAGGCGATTTTCCGCCAGCACTGGATCCAGGTGGCGGTCGAGCCGGACATTCCGGAGCCGGGCGACTACGTGACCGTGGAACTGGGGAGCGATTCGATCCTGATCGTGCGTGACGACGACATGGCGATCCGCGCGTTCCACAACGTGTGCCGTCACCGCGGCGCGCGCCTGTGCAATGAAGACAAAGGCTCGGTCGGCAACATCGTGTGCCCGTACCACAGCTGGACCTACAACCTGACGGGCCAGCTGATGTTCGCCGAGCACATGGGCGAGAAGTTCGATCGCTGCAAGCACAGCCTGAAGTCGGTGCACGTCGAGAACCTCGCGGGCCTGATCTTCATCTGCCTCGCCGACGAGCCGCCCGCCGACTTCGCGCAGCTGCGCGCCGAGATGGAGCCGTACCTGCTGCCGCACGATCTGCCGAACACGAAGATCGCCGCGCAGATCGACATCATCGAGGAAGGCAACTGGAAGCTCACGATGGAGAACAACCGCGAGTGCTATCACTGCGTCGCGAACCATCCGGAGCTCACCATCTCGCTGTACGAATACGGCTTCGGCTACCAGCGCTCCGACGCCAACGCCGAAGGCATGGACGCGTTCGCGGAAACCTGCGTGCGGCGCGGCAAGGAGTGGGCCGAGATGGGCCTGCCGTCCGAAGAGATCGAGAAGCTGCTCGACGTGACGGGCTTCCGCACGCAGCGCCTGCCGCTCGATCGCCACGGCGAATCGCAGACGCTCGATGCGAAGGTCGCGTCGAAGAAGCTGCTCGGCGGCTTCGACAAGGCCGACCTCGGCGGGCTGTCGTTCTGGACGCAGCCGAACTCGTGGCACCACTTCATGAGCGATCACATCGTGACGTTCTCGGTGATCCCGCTGTCGGCCGGCAAGACGCTCGTGCGCACGAAGTGGCTCGTGCACAAGGACGCGAAGGAAGGCATCGACTACGACGTGAAGAACCTCACGGCCGTGTGGAACGCGACCAACGACCAGGATCGCGCGCTCGTCGAATTCTCGCAGCGCGGCGCGACCAGCAGCGCGTACGAGCCGGGCCCGTATTCGCCGTTCACGGAAGGTCTCGTCGAAAAATTCTCGGCCTGGTATATCGGCCGGCTCGCCGAAAAAACCGGCGAATAGTACCCAGCAGCGTACAAGCGGAGTCAGACATGATGCGAGATGCGGCCAACTTCGAGCCGACGGACAGCCGGGTGACGCGCCCGGCGTTCTGGAACGCCCTTCCCGAGCGCTGGACGAGCGACGTCGAGGAAACGCTGGTGTGCTGCCACGTGCGGCAGGAAACGCACGACGTGAAGAGTTTCTTCTTCCGTTCGCCGCAGGGCCGCTCGTTCTCGTTCGAGCCCGGGCAGTTCCTCACGCTCGAGCTCGACATCGACGGCGAAACGATCAACCGCTGCTACACGATCTCGTCGTCGCCCGCGCGGCCGCACACGGTGTCGATCACGGTGAAGCGTGTGCCGGGCGGCAAGGTGTCGAACTGGCTGCACGACAACCTGCAGCCGGGCGCCGCGGTGCGCGTGCTCGGCCCGGCCGGCGAATTCACGTGCGCACGGCATCCGGCGCGCAAGTACCTGTTCCTGTCGGCCGGCTCGGGCGTCACGCCGCTGATGTCGATGAGCCGCGCGCACCATGATCTCGCCGAGGATCGCGACATCCTGTTCGTGCACAGCGCGCGCACGCCGGACGACATCATCTTCGCGCGCGAGCTCGACCTGATCGCGTCGAACCACACGAACTTCCGCACGTCGTTCGTCGTCGAGCGCGTCGGCGCCCGCACCAACTGGCCGGGCGTCACGGGCTTCCTGACGCTGCCGCTGCTGAAGCTGATCGCACCGGATTTCATGGAGCGCGAAATCTTCACGTGCGGCCCCGCGCCGTACATGAAGGCCGTGCGCGACCTGCTCGACGAAGCCGGCTTCGATCGCAAGCAGTATCACGAGGAAAGCTTCTCGTTCGAAACGCTTGCCGAAACCGCAAGCGACGAACTGCTCGCCGATCTCGCCCCGTTGGCCGACGGCGCCGACACCGACACCGAAACGAAGCAGTACACGGTCAGCTTCGCGAAGAGCAATCGCGAGATTTCGTGCGGCTCGGAGCAGCACGTGCTGGATGCGGCGCGCCAGTCGGGCGTGCGGCTGCCGGCCTCGTGCACGCAGGGCATGTGCGGCACCTGCAAGGTGAAGCTCGTGTCGGGGCAGGTTGAAATGAAGCACAACGGCGGCATCCGCCAGCGCGAGATCGACCAGGGGATGGTGCTGCTGTGCTGCAGCAAGCCGCTGTCGGATCTCGTGATCGACAAGTAGTCGCAACACGCCATCGGCTGCCCGGGCGCGTCGCGTCCGGACAAGCATCCGTCGGAAAACAACGATACCGCGGATTTGTGGTTGAAGAACCTAGAGAGGCAACGCGCACGGTGCGCATATCAAGGAGATCGACCATGAAGCTGTTCGGAAAACTGTTGTGGACCGGCGCACTGTCGGCCATGGTGGCGCTGAGCGCGTCCGCACTTGCCGATACGAAGCCCACGCTGAAGATCGGTTACGTCGAAGGCTGGGATGACAGCGTGGCGACGTCGAACGTCGCGGCGCGCGTGATCGAGAAGAAGCTCGGCTACGAAGTGAAGCTCGTGCCGGTCGCTGCCGGGATCATGTGGCAGGGCGTCGCGCGCGGCGATCTCGATGCGACGCTGTCCGCGTGGCTGCCGGTCACGCACGGCTCGTACTGGGATGAATACAAGGCCAAGGTCGTCGACCTCGGCGCGAATTTCCCGGATGCAAAGATCGGCCTGATCGTGCCTGCCTACGTGAAGGCGAAGAGCATCGACGACCTGAACGCGGAGAAGGGCAGCTTCGGCGGCCGGATCGTCGGCATCGATGCCGGTGCCGGCGTGATGCGCAAGACCGACGACGCGATCAAGAGCTACGGGCTGAACTACACGCTGATGCCGAGCTCGGGCAGCGCGATGACGGCCGAGCTGTCGCGTTCGGTCGGTGCGAACAAGCCGGTGATCGTGACGGGCTGGGCGCCGCACTGGATGTTCGCGAAGTGGAAGCTGCGCTTCCTCGAGGATCCGAAGAAAGTGTTCGGCGGCGCGGAGCACGTCGACAGCGTCGTGAATCCGGGGCTCGAAACGAAGGCGAAGCCGGTGGTCGCGTTCCTGAAGAAATTCCAGTGGAAGCCGGGTGAAATCGACAGCGTGATGCTGGCGATCCAGAACGGCTCGAAGCCGGAAGCGGCCGCCGATGCGTGGATTGCAGCCCATGCGGATCGCGTGAATGCATGGACGGAAGGCGTGCAGTAAGCCGGCAGTGAATCACCTCGATAACTAGATGAAGAGACAGTCCGGGAAAGGTCGGTAGTAATGCGAAATAATTGCACTGCGACACGACCTTATCCCGGAATTATTTTTTTGATTCTGCAAAAAATCCCGTAAATTGTTACAATACGGCCCTTGTGCGGAGTCATCACAGGAGGAATTGGATGAGTCAAGCAGGACTGCGTGCGAATCGCACCAGTGATGTTGAGGCAACCATCTCACATGATTCGCCGGGCCACACGCTGCATCGTGGCCTGACTTGGAAAGACGCTTTTTGGGTAACGAGCGGCGTGCCGGCAGGCGTGCTGTTCACGATCGGCGGCGTATGCGCGACGATCGGCCAGCCCGCTTGGGCGATCTGGATCGCCGCGATCACGATGGGGCTGGTTCAAAGCGCGACTTATGCGGAAATATCGGGGCTATTTCCCCATAAATCGGGCGGCGCGTCCGTGTATGGCGCGATCGGCTGGGTTCGTTACAGCAAGCTGATTGCCCCGGTTTCCGTGTGGTGCAACTGGCTCGCGTGGTCGCCGATGCTCGCGCTCGGCTGCGGCCTCGCGGCGAGCTATGCGCTCACGAGTCTCTTTCCCGCCGACGCGGCGGTGCTGCACTGGCAGCTCAAGGTTGCGGATCTCGGGTTCATCAAGCCCGGTCTGTCCCTGCGGATCAATGCGACGTTCATCATCGCGACGATCCTGCTTCTCATTACGTTCAAGCTTCAACACAGCGGTGCATCGAAGGCTGCGCGTACGCAGCGCATTCTCGGCATCGCGTCGCTCACGCCGCTGTTGATCGTCGGCATCGTGCCGTTCATCACGGGCGACGTGCCGATGTCGAACCTGCTCCCGCTGCTGCCGCTCGGTCACGACGCGCACGGCAATCTCACGGCCGCGACGTTCGGCTCGTGGAACGGGCAGGGCGTCACGATGGCGCTCGGTGCGATGTTCATGGCCGGCTGGGCGTCGTACGGCTTCGAGACGGCCGTCTGCTACACGCGTGAATTCCGTGACCCGCGTCGCGATACCGCCAAGGCGATCTTCTGGTCGGGCGCACTGTGTCTCGTCGTGATGACGCTCGTGCCGATGGCGTTCCAGGGCGCACTCGGCACGCAGGCGATGCTCGATCCGTCGATCGGCGACGGCACCGGCGTCGCGGCCGCGATGGCGAAGATCGTCGGCGGCGGCGCATGGGTCGCGAATGCGGTCGTCGTGATGCTGATGCTGTCGATCCTGCTGATCGTGATGACGTCGATGATGGGCTCGTCGCGCACGCTGTACCAGGCATCGGTCGACGGCTGGCTGCCGAAGTACCTGTCGCACGTGAACGAGCACGGCTCGCCCACGCGCGCGATGTGGACCGATCTCGGCTTCAACCTCGTGTTGCTGATGATGTCGGACTACATGACGGTGCTGTCGATCTCGAACGTCTGCTACATGCTGTTCGTATTCCTGAATCTTCAGTCGGGCTGGATCCACCGGATGGATCGCGGCAACTGGGATCGGCCGTTCCGCTGCCCGACGTGGCTGCTCGTCGGCGGCGCGATCTGCGGGTATGCGAACCTGGTGTATGTCGGTGCGGGCGCCAACCTGCAGGGCGAGGGCACGCTGCGCAACGGGCTGATCGCGATGCTGCTGATCGTGCCGGTGTTCCTGTTCCGTCACTACTGGCAGGATCGCGGCCGGTTCCCCGCGCAGATGCAGCGCGACATGGAGCTCGAGGTGCCGAAGCGCGCGATGTGGCTGAGTCTGATGCCTTACGTGGCGCTGGTTGGCGCGGGGCTGACGATCTGGCTGTCGTATTACTTCGCGTGGGTAAAGTGACGCGGTAGCGCACGCGCTGCGGCGCGCGGCGGCTCCGGAAACCGCACCCGGAGCGTTGCGCGGCGCATCGCGCGCAACGTGGCGACAAAAAAAGGCTCGACCGGTACCTACCGGTCGAGCCTTTCGCGTTTCTGCCGCGTGCCGAACGCGACGCCTTTCCGCTTACGGAAACACCACCGTCCGGTCCCCGTTCAGGAACACCCGCCGCTCGATGAACGCCTTCACCGCGCGTGCGAGCGTGAGCGATTCGACATCACGCCCGACCGCGAGCAGCTGCTCCGGCCGCAGCGCATGATCGACCCGCTCGACGACCTGTTCGATGATCGGGCCTTCGTCGAGATCGTCGGTGACGAAGTGCGCGGTCGCGCCGATCAGCTTCACGCCGCGCGCATGGGCCTGGTGATACGGCTTCGCGCCCTTGAAGCCGGGCAGGAACGAATGATGGATGTTGATCGCGCGGTTCGCGAGCTTCGCGCTCGTCTCCTGCGACAGCACCTGCATGTAGCGCGCGAGGATCACGAGTTCGGCGCCGCTCGTCTCGAAGAAGTCGAGCCACTGCGCTTCCTGCTGTGCCTTCGTCTCGGCCGTGATCGGGAAGTGGCGGAACGGCAGCCCGTGCTGCGCGGCGAGCGGCTCGAAGTCGGGATGGTTCGACACGATGCCGACGATGTCCATCTTCAGCTCGCCCATCCGCCAGCGGAACAGCAGGTCCGCGAGGCAGTGCTCGAGCTTCGACACCATGATCAGCACCTTGGGCCGCGCGTTCACGTCGTGGATCGCCCACTGCATGTCGCCCTGCTGGCCACCGAGCCCGGCTGCGATCGGTGCGAATTCGTGGCGAAGCGCATCGATCTGCAGCGTTTCATCCGTCGGATGAAAGACGCAGCGCACGAAGAAGCGGTTGCTGAGATCGTCGTCGAACACGTTCAGCGCATCGACATAGCAGCGATGGCGATCGAGAAAGCCGACGACGGCGGCGACCTGGCCGGCCGCGCTCGCGCACGACAGTGTCAGGACGAATTGATCGGGGCGGTGCTCGGCGGTCATGAGATTCCTCGGATGGCATGGGCGCACGGCCGTGCGGCGGCGCACGAAAGCGCCGCGTCGCGCGGGTAGCGGGAGGCTCAAGTAAATCAGGACGATTTCGGGGCGGATAGAACCAACGCGCCGTGTGGCTGGTATCGGCGCGCCAGCACGCGGGGGCGCGGTGCGCCCGTCACGCGCTCGCGCACGCGTCGAGCAGCCAGCGCCGGAACACGTGGGTCGCGTCGGGCTCGGGCCGCTGCGGCGGCCGCACCAGGAAGTAGCCGCGCGACGTGACGACCGGCGCGTCGACGAGCTTCACGAGCTGACCGGACGCGACGAGTTCGTCGACGAGCGGCGACCAGCCGAGCGCGACGCCCTCGCCGAGCAGCGCCGCATGGATCACGAGCGCGTAGCTGTTGAAGGTCACGCCGCGCGCGGCGGCGGCCGTATCGAGGCCGTGCGCGTCGAACCAGCCTGACCACGACAGCCAGCGCTCGGGGCGCGTCGGCTGCACGTGCAGCAACGGCAGGGCCGGCAGGTGCTCGGCCCGCGCGACGTGCGGGTGCGCGTCGCGGAACGCGGGCGAGCAGACAGGCGTGACCGATTCCGGAAAGAGGCGTGCGGCGGTGCACGATGGCCAGTGGCCGTCGCCGAACAGGATCGCGATGTCGCCGTGGTCGCGCTGCGCGTCGTAATCCTGTGACGTGACGACGCGCACGTCGACATCCGGCATCACGCGCTTCAGCCCGGCCAGGCGCGGCATCAGCCAGTAGGTCGCGAAGCCGAAGTCGGTGACGATCGTGAGCGCGCCGTGCTCGCGGCGCGCGCGCAGGGTCGCGGTCGCGCCGCGCAGCGTGTCGAGGCTCAGCCGCACGGCTTCGTACAGGCACTCGCCGTCGGCCGTCAGCGTGACGCCGCGCGGGCTGCGCTCGAACAGCGGCACGCCCAGTTCGGCTTCGAGCTGGAACACCTGCTGGCTCACGGCCGGCTGGGTGGAGCCGAGCTCGCGCGCGGCGGCCGTGAAGCTCGCGAGCCGGGCGGCCGATTCGAACGCGCGCAGCGCCTGCATCGACGGTAACGGTTCGGATTTCGACATAAGTCTCTCTAATGGCCCCATAAGGGCCGGACGCCTACCCGCGCGAATTCGGGCGGGTGATAGTGCTTCGGACGGTGCGGTACCTGCGCTTCGCGGCCTGCTTCAAAACCTGCTTCAAAGCCTGCTTCACGGGCGCCGCGCCACGCATTCCGCGATTCTAGCCAGCGCGGCCCGCCCGTGCGGCACTTTCGTCGAGCCGCTTCCGTCATGCCGGACGTCCCGCTGCGCGAGCGGCGCGCCGGTCCATTCGAACACCGTTTTCCCCACGACAGCCGATGACGAACCCGACACCCAACATCCTGATCCTGATGGCCGACCAGCTCACGCCGTTCGCGCTGCCGGCCTATGGCAATCGCGTCGCGCGCACGCCGACGCTGGACCGTCTCGCCGCGCAAGGCGTGGTGTTCGACGCCGCGTACTGCGCGAGCCCGCTGTGCGCGCCGTCGCGCTTCTCGCTGCTGACGGGCAAGCTGCCGTCGGGGATCGGCGCCTACGATAACGCCGCCGAATTGCCGGCGCAAACGCTGACCTTCGCGCACTACCTGCGCGCGGGCGGCTACCGGACGATGCTGTCCGGCAAGATGCATTTCTGCGGGCCCGACCAGCTGCACGGCTTCGAGGAGCGCCTCACGACCGACATCTATCCGGCCGATTTCGGCTGGGTGCCCGACTGGGACAGCCCGACCGAGCGGCCGAGCTGGTATCACAACATGAGTTCGGTGCTGGAGGCCGGCCCGTGCGTGCGCACGAACCAGCTCGATTTCGACGACGAGGTCACGTTCGCGGCGAAGCAGAAGCTGTACGACGTCGCGCGCGAGCGCGCGGCCGGGCACGATGCGCGGCCGTTCTGCATGGTCGTGTCGCTGACCCATCCGCACGACCCGTATGCGATCACGCGCGACTACTGGGATCTGTACAGCGACGACGACATCGACATGCCGGCCGTGCGGCTCGATGCAGCGGAAAGCGATCCGCATTCGCAGCGGCTGCGCTTCGTCTGCGAGAACGACCGCACGCCGCCCACCGATGCGCAGATCCGCGCCGCGCGCCGTGCTTACTACGGCGCGACGTCCTACGTCGACGCTCAGTTCGGCAGCGTGCTGGCCGCGCTCGAACAGTGCGGATTCGCCGACGATACGATCGTGATCGTCACGTCCGACCACGGCGACATGCTTGGCGAACGCGGGCTCTGGTACAAGATGACGTTCTTCGAAGGCGGCTGCCGCGTGCCGCTGATCGTCCATGCGCCGCGCCGCTTCGACGCCGCGCGCGTGCGCGGGCCCGTGTCGCACGTCGACCTGCTGCCGACGCTTGTCGACCTCGCCGGCGCCGCGCCGGCCGGCGGCTGGCCCGACCCGATCGATGGCGCGAGCCTGGTGCCGCACCTGCACGGCACGCCGGCGCACGACGTCGCGCTCGGCGAATACCTGGCGGAAGGCGCGGTCGCGCCGGTCGTGATGATCCGCAGCGGCGACTGGAAGTACGTGCATTGCCCGCTCGATCCCGACCAGCTGTACAACCTGTCGGACGACCCGCGCGAGCTGACGAACCTCGCCGACTCGCCGGAAGCGGCCGACGTGCTTGCCGCGTTCCGCGCGCAGGCCGCGCAGCGCTGGAACCTGCCCGAGCTGGACCGGCAGGTGCGAGCCAGCCAGCGGCGCCGGCGCTTCCATTACGCGGCCACGACGCAAGGCCGAATTCAGGCGTGGGACTGGCAGCCGTTCACCGACGCGAGCCAGCGCTACATGCGCAATCACATCGAACTCGACACGCTCGAGGCGATGGCGCGGTTTCCGCGAGTCGGGCGCTGAGCGTACCGCATCGTGATCATTGAAGAACGACGGAGGAAGCGAACCATGAAACGGCAACGCAATGCAGCAATCCGAAGGATCGGCGCGGCGCTCGCCGCGGCCGCGTGCCTGATGACGACGCAGGCCGCGTACGCGGCCGACCCGCAGACGTGCGGCGACGTGAAGATGGCGGCGCCCGGCTGGACCGACATCGACGCGACGAACGCGATGGCGGGCGTCGTGCTGAAGGCGCTCGGCTATCGGCAGGACGTGGCGAACCTGTCGGTGCCGATCACGTACCAGGGGCTCAAGAAAGGGCAGGTCGACGTGTTCCTCGGCAACTGGATGCCCGCGCAGGCGCCGCTCGTGAAGCCGTTCGTCGACGAGAAATCGATCGACGTGCTGCACGCGAACCTGAGCGGCGCGAAATTCACGCTCGCGGTGCCCGATTACGTGGCGGCCGCCGGCGTGCATACGTTCGCCGATCTCGCGCGCTATGCGGACCGCTTCGGCGGCAAGATCTACGGGATCGAGCCCGGCGCACCCGCGAACCAGAACATCAAGCGGATGCTGTCCGACCATGCGCTCGGCGCGGCGAACTGGTCGCTGGTCGAATCGAGCGAGACGGGCATGCTCACGCAGGTCGAGCGCGCGGTGCGCGACAAGCGCTGGATCGTGTTTCTCGCATGGGAGCCGCACCTGATGAACACGAAGTTCCACCTGACCTACCTGTCGGGCGGCGACGCGTATTTCGGCCCGAACTACGGCGGCGCGACGGTCAATACGGTCACGCGCGCCGGGTTCGCCGGCCAGTGCGCGAACCTCGCCAGGCTGTTCCGGCAGATGACGTTCTCCGTCGACGTCGAGAACCGGATGATCGCCGACATGCTCGACCACAAGACGTCGCCCGTGCTCGCGGCGCAGCATGCGCTGAAGGCCGACCCGGCGCTGGTCGCCGGCTGGCTCGACGGCGTGACGACGGCGGCCGGCGCACCGGGCCTGCCGGCCGTGCGCGCGGCCCTCGACGGCCGCTGATTCCCTCCCTTCCGGCGGCCGGTTTTTACCGTGCCGCCTGTCTACGTGTTTTCCCGATCCGTCGCATCGTGACCATTTAGTGTCGCCTTCAGACGGGTGACCCGAAATATGGGTTTGTATTTTTCGCCAATGGCTGCGTTATTGCGGAAAACGAAATACCAAAGCCAGCGGGCGTACCGAATTCGAATCCACCGGCGCATCGCGGCACGCGCCGGGACGAGATTCTATCCATCGAACGGTTCAGGGAGGGTGGTCGATAATGAAGCATACGAAAGTTGCCGTAGCCGCCGCGCTTGCATGCGCGGCCTGTATTCCCGCCATTGGCCATGCGCAAAGCAGCGTGACGCTGTACGGGATTCTCGACGCCGGCATCACGTACGTGAACAACACGGGCGGCTCGCACGTGGTCAAGTTCGACGACGGCGTCGCGTACGGAAACCGCTTCGGCCTCAAGGGCACGGAAGATCTCGGCGGCGGCCTGAAAGCCGTGTTCACGCTCGAGAGCGGCTTCCACCTCGGCAACGGGCAACTCGGCTTCGGCGGCGCGGAGTTCGGCCGCCAGGCGTATGTCGGCCTGCAGAACGACTGGGGCACGCTGTCGTTCGGCAACCAGCTCGACATCACGAACGAGCTCGTATCGATCTACAACATCTCCGCGTGGGGCAGCGGCTATGCGATCCACCAGGGCGACTTCGACCGCTTCAACGGCGACCGCCTGCCGAACTCGGTGAAGTTCCTGTCGAACGATCTCAGCGGCTTCAAGTTCGGCGCGATGTACTCGTTCGGCAACGTCGCGGGCAACTTCCACCGCAACAGCGCATGGAGCGCGGGCGCGAGCTTCACGAAGGGCGACTTCTCGATCGGCGCCGCGTACACGCGCCTGAACAACCCGAACGGCATCTATGCGTTCGACCCGTACGCGATGATCGGCACGCATACGTTCCTCGGCCAGCAGACCGTCACCGTCGATCCGGCGACCGGCGCCCGCACCGACCTGTTCTCGAACACCGCGATGGACGTCGACAGCCAGGGCACGTTCGGCATCGGCACCAGCTACACGATCGGCAAGCTGACGCTCGACGCCAACTACTCGTACACGACGATCAAGGGCTTCGGCCAGTCGTCGCACATGCAGGTGTACGAAGGTGGCGGCCTGTACCAGTTCACGCCGGCGCTGAGCCTCATCGCGGGCTACCAGCACACGCGCTTCGAAGGCCACCACTGGAACCAGGGCACGGCCGGCCTGCATTACCTGCTGTCGAAGCGCACCGACATCTACATCTCCGGCGATTACCTGCGCGCGTCGCAGGGCGTCGATGCGGTGATCGGCTACAGCTTCACGCCGTCGACGACGCAGACGCAGGCCGACGTGCGGATCGGGATGCGGCATTCGTTCTGAGCGGGATGGGGTGGGGCAGCGACGTCTTCAGCGAGCGGTCTCTCTTTGGCGCGAACCTCGGTTCGCGCTTTTTTTTGCCGGGCGTGAGCGGGCACGAAAGCCGTCCGGCCCGGCCGTCAGCCTGGCCAACCCCCGGGAAACAGCGCTCGGATGGTATTGACCATTGCCGTCTATAGGCGCTAGCATCGTCCGCATGCTTGATCTCGCCCTTTCCCCCTCCTCGTTCATCCGTGCATGTTGTCAGGACATGCCAGGGGGACGTTGCGTCTAGCGAATTCGCTGAACATTCAAGCAATCGCCTTCCGGCCGCCTGTGATGCAAGACAGGCGGCCTTTTTGTTTTTGGGCCGACACTTTCCAGACGGAGAAACTCGATGCCGCTTGCGCTGTATGACACCTGGTCGCGTACCGTGCGCCCCTTCACGCCTATACGGGCCGGGCAGGTCGGCATGTATTGCTGCGGCCCGACGGTCTACGACGATGCCCACATCGGCAACCTGAGAACCTACGTGTTCGAGGATCTCCTGCGCCGCGTACTGGAACGCAACGGCTACGCGGTCCGGCACGTCGTCAACATCACCGACGTCGGCCACCTGACGTCGGATGCGGACGAAGGCGAAGACAAGATGGAGAAGGGCAGCCGTCGGACCGGCGAATCGGCGTGGGCCATCGCGCGGCGCTACACCGAGGCGTTCGTCCGGGACTGGCGCGCGCTCAACCTGCTCGAGCCGACGGTGTGGTGCCGCGCCACCGATCACATCGCCGAACAGATCGCGTTCATCGATACGCTCGACCGGGCCGGCTACGTCTATCGGACGGACGACGGCCTCTACTTCGACACCAGTCGGCAGGACGACTACGGGTATCTCGCGCGGCTGGACCGCGCGGGGTTGCAGGCGGGCAAGCGGGTAGCGCTGGGCGGGAAGCGGAGCATCACGGATTTTGCGTTGTGGAAGTTCAGCCCGGCCGGCGTCAAGCGGCAAATGGAATGGGACAGCCCGTGGGGGCGCGGCTTTCCGGGCTGGCATATCGAATGCTCGGCGATGTCGGCGAAGTATCTCGGGACGTTGTTCGATATCCATTGCGGCGGCGAGGATCATATCGCCGTGCATCACAGCAACGAGATCGCGCAGACGCGGGCGGCCCACGGCACGCAGCTCGCGAACTACTGGATGCACGGGCACTTCCTGACGCTCGACGCCGATACGAAGATGTCGAAGTCGAGCGGCGATTTCGTTCGTCTGCAGACCTTGCAGCGCCGCGGTGTCGATCCGCTCGCGTACCGCTACCTGTGCCTGACGGCCCATTATCGAAGCAAGCTGCATTTCACGTGGGCGTCGCTCGACGCGGCGCACACCGCGCTGAATCGACTGCGGCACCTCCATGCCGGCTGGCCGGACGGCGGGCAGGTCGATGCGGATTTCGCGGCGCGCTTCGATGCCGAAGTGAACGAGGACCTGAACCTGCCGAGGGCGCTCGCGGTGCTGTGGGATCTCGTCAGGAGCAACCTGCCGCCTGCCACCCTGAAAGCGACCGTCGACAGCTTCGACGCGGTGCTGGGCCTCGGGTTGCGCGAATGGCGGCCGGTTGCGTTCGACGTTCCGGAACATGTCCGCGGGTTGCTCGGTGAGCGTGAGCGCGCGAGGGCGGACAAGGACTGGGCGCAAGCCGACCGGATCCGGGAAGCGTTGAGCGCCGAGGGCTGGAGAGTCGAGGACACGCCGGAAGGGCAACGTCTGTTCGGCATCGCGATGGGTTCGAGCGATACAGGCGGCCCGCCGCGGTAAAGCGCGCGGGCCGCCTGTATCGGAAGATCCTGTAGCCCGGCATCGACCCGGCGGCCGCGATCAGCGTGGCCGCCGGAATCGTCGGCACCCACACCTGCGGCCCGTTTTTCGCGGTTGGCATATCATCGCGCTTTGGCCGCGTCGGCACCGTTGTCGCGCGCACGCGTCGGCGTGCGCCGTCGTTTCTCGAACGGTACCGGCGCGCAGCGCCGCCTGCCGAGACCTCGATGACCGACTCCGTGCCCGACCCCAGCCCTTTATCCCCGTTACCCGCCAACCTGTTCCGCCATGTCCCGTTCCAGCGTTTCTGGGGCACGCGCGTCATGTCCTCCCTGGCGTTCCAGATCCTGTCGGTTGCCATCGGCTGGTACGTCTACGCGCTCACGCACAGCGCGTTCGCGCTCGGTCTCGTCGGCCTCGCGCAGTTCGTGCCGATGTTCGCGTTGACGCTCGTCGTCGGGCAGGTGGCCGACCGCTACGATCGTCGACGCATCGCGACGATCTGCCAGGGCGTCGAGGCGCTGGCCGCCGGCGTGTTCCTGCTCGGCGCCACGCAAGGGTGGCTGGCCGCACCGGCCGTGTATGCGCTCGCGGCGATCGTCGGCACGGCCCGCGCGTTCGAGTCGCCGTCGGTGTCGTCGCTGCTGCCGGCCGTCGTGCCGCGCACCGACCTGCCGCGCGCAACCGCGCTGTCGACGTCCGCGAACCAGGCCGCGCAGATCCTCGGGCCCGCGTTCGGCGGGCTGCTGTATGGCGTGGGCGCGCCCGCCGCGTTCGGCACGAGCGTCGTTGCATTCGCGATCGCGGCGGTGCTGAGCGGCACGATTCCGCTGCGCAGTGCGCCGCCCGCCCGCGAGCCGGTCACGCTGCGCTCGGTGTTTTCGGGCATCGCGTTCATCCGGCGTGAGCCGGCCATTCTCGGCGCGCTGTCGCTCGACCTGTTCGCGGTGCTGTTCGGCGGCGCGACCGCGCTGCTGCCGATCTACGCGCGCGACATCCTGCAGGTCGGCCCGTGGGGGCTCGGTGCGCTGCGTGCGGCGCCTGCGGTCGGCGCGCTCGCGGGGACGCTGTGGCTCACGCGGTTCCCGCTGAAGGGGCGGCCGGGTCGCGCGATGTTCGGCGGCGTGATCGCATTCGGCATCGCGACGATCGTGTTCGGGTTGTCGCGGCACTTCGCGCTGTCGCTCGTGGCGCTGGCCGCGCTCGGCGCGTCGGACGTCGTCAGCGTCGTGGTGCGGCTGTCGCTCGTGCAACTGCGTACGCCCGACGACATGCTCGGGCGCGTGAGCGCGGTCAATTCGCTGTTCATCGGTACGTCGAACCAGCTCGGCGAATTCGAGTCGGGCGTGACGGCCGCATGGTGGGGCGCGCCGGCGGCGATCGTCGTGGGTGGCGCCGCGACGATTGCGGTCGCGCTCACGTGGATGCGGTTGTTCCCGCAACTGCGAAACATGACTTCGCTGGAACGAGAGCACTGAAGCGATACCGACGCCGTTTCTGCGATCGTGTGGGCGGCCGGCGCGTAACGGTTGACGGTCAGGCGCCGGCGTCGCGCGCGACCCGCACGGCCGTGCCGTAGCAGATGACTTCCGTGACGCCCGCCCCGATCTCGGTCGAGTCGTAGCGCATCGCGACGATCGCATTCGCGCCGAGCTTGCGCGCGTCGCCGAGCATCTTGTCGAACGCTTGCTGGCGCGCCTTCTCGCACAGCGACGTATACAGCGTGATGTTGCCGCCGAAGAGGGTTTGCAGCGACGCGCCGAACGAGCCGACGATCGAGCGCGAGCGCACGATGATCCCCTGTGCGACGCCGAGCGAGCGGACGGTCGTGTGGCCGGGCAGGTCGAATGCGGTCGTGACGCGTTCGGGCGTGAGATCGTCGAACGAGCGGGAGATATCGGTCATGGCATTGCACCGTGTTGCTGAAGTGGGCGAATGACGATTCTATCCGGAACGGCTAACGGGTTCGGCCGGGTTCGAACGGGCGCGCCCGCACCACGCGCCCGTTCCACCGCCCCCGGCCGTCGCCGGGTCAACGCTTGACGGTCGCGCTGCCGTTTCCGCCGAGATCGACCGCGTAGGCCAGCGCCAGCTTGCCGAACTTCAGCGCGTGATTCGCCTGCCGATCCGAATTCTCCAGCGTGTCGTTCACGGTGTGGATATACGGGCTGTCGTTCTGGTCGGCCTCGAACGGGAACGACGCCGGATACCCTTGCGCATTCCACGACGCGTGATCCGAGCACGCATACCCGCACTGCGACGTGCCGATCGCGAGTTCCGGCAGGTAGGTCTTCGCCAGATTCGTCAGGTAGGTGTTCTGCGACGCGTTCGTGTAGTCGGTGATCAGGTAGATATCCTTCGGATCGCCCTTGTAGTTCGTCATGTCGAGCTGCAGCACGCCGACCACGTTCGCGTTCTGCGCGCGGAACTGCTTCGCGATCGCTTTCGAGCCGAGCAGCCCGGCTTCCTCGGCTGCGTACCCGACGAACTTGATCGTGCGCTTCGGCTTGTAGTTGTTCGCCAGCAGCACGCGCAGCGCTTCGGTGAGGCTGGCGATGCCCGACGCATCGTCATCCGCGCCGGGCGAGCGCGTGTTCTCCGTCGTGCGGCCGACCGTCGAATCGAGGTGGCCGCCCAGCACGACGGTGCCCGCGGCCGGATCGCTGCCGCGAATCGTCAGGATCACGGATTTCTGCGGAAAGCCGGTGTGCGCGAACTGTTCGACGGTGATGTCGGCGCGTGAGCCCGCCAGCTGCTTCCACTGCAGTGCGAGCCAGTCCGATGCGGCGACGCCGTGTGACGTCGTGTAGTAGCGGTTCGTGAAGCCGGACAGCGACGTGATCGTGCCGACGATGTTGCTGGCCTGCAGCTGCTGGATCCACGTGCCGATCTGCGGCGCGTTCGATACCTTGTACACGGAGGCGGCGGCCTGTTTCGCGAGCGTCGGCGGCAACGGCTGCAGTGCCTGGCGCGCGTCGTCGAACGAGTCGTGCACGACATAGCCGGGCCCGTGGCCGCGCGTATGGTGGACGGCGTGGGCCAGCTCGCCGAGCCGTGAATCGTCGATTTCGACGACGTGAACAGTTTCGCGGCGCGCGGTGCCGTCGGCCGTCTTGCCGGCGTCGAGGGTCGTGCTGTATTGCGCGGTGGCGCCGGCGTCGATGCGTTGCAACTGGCGGAACGCCGCGTCGCCGAGTGTGATCCACACCGGCGTCGCATGCGCGGCGGCGGTCAGCAGCATGCCGCCCAGCGCGGCGCTCAGGCGGGTCAGTTTCAGAGTAGGCATGTTCGATCTCGTGAGGATGGCGATGTCGAGGAAGAGGGCGCGCCGCAGGTCGTGCGAGGCGCCCCCGCCTGCTGCGGAACTACGACTTCTTCGGTACGGTCACGCCGTACGTGCAACTCTGGTTGTACGCATTGCCGATCGCGGTCAGCTGCGCGCTGCTGTAGCCGAGCGCGGACGCAGCCGTCAGCACGGCCTGCGCGGCGGCCTTCTGGTTGGTCGAGCTGTTGGTCATCGACAACCCTTTCAGGAATGCCTTGTCCATTGCCTGCGCACCGATCGCGTCGCGTGCGACGAGGTTGCACGACGCCCAGTACTGGCCGGCCGTATGGATCTCCGCGCCGCGTGCCTGCGCGTAGGTGCGCCCGACGTTCCAGTTGGTCACGCGGCCGCCCCAGAACTCGTTGTGGCCGTCCCAGTTGTAGACCCAGTGGTATTGGGCATCCGACGGGCTCCACTGGTTGAAGTCGCGGCTGTACGCGGCGGCGAGATAGTCGCCGGTGCCTTCCGACAGTCCTTCCTGCTGCGACAGGCCGCCGTTCGTCACCCAGTCGTGGATGCCGTGGCCGAGCTCGTGGATCACGACGTCCGCATCCTCGGCATCGTCGACGCCGCCTTGCCCGAAGGTCAGCCGGCCGCTGCTCGACGAGTACGACGAGTTGTCGTCGCCCGATTCGCCGTGCGGGTCGTACTGCACGCCGCCGGTGTACTGGTACGGCAGCGCCTTGATACCGAGCGTCTGGTTCACGTAACGCAGGAACGTGTCGATGTGGTAGTACACGTTCACGGCCTCGAAATACAGGTTGCCGCGCGTGAACTCGAACGCGGGCGTCGACTGCACGGGGCACGCCTTGTCGAGCGGCGCGTCGAAATCGATGCACGACGCGTACGGCCCCGTCAGCGTGTAGCGCCCGCCCGACTGCGCGAGATCCTTCAAGGTCACGCGCACGCGTGCGGCGGTGAGCTGCGAAGAGTCAGCGTCGTTGCTGTCCTTGAATCCCGTGCTGCCGTAGCTGCTCCTGGTCGGCGACAGCGGGTCGGGCCGGAACACGAAGCCCGTGCCGTCGGTCGCGTAGAACGCCTTGTCCTCGGCGCGCAGCACGTCGCCGCTGCCCGAGTCGATCAGCAGCTCCCAGTCGCCTTTCGGGCCGTCGTTCGGGCGGCCGCGCACTTTCCATACGGTATGCGTGCCGGTCTTGTCGACGAACGCGACGAGCTGCGCATCCAGGTTCGTGAAGCCGCTCACGCCGAGATACGCGCGGGCGCGGTCGAGCGCCTGCTGCTGGTCGACGGCCTGCGACTTGCGCGACGTCGCGACCACGCCGTTGATCGTGTTGCTCGCGACGTACAGGATGCGGCCGTCCTTCGCGACCGTCACCGCGATATCGCTGCCGTAGACGGGCAAGCCGGCCGCCTGCTGCTGCAGGCGCACGACGGTGAAATCGGCGTCGTTGCGCTCCGACGTGACGACGAGGCTCGCGAGCGCGGTCGCGTCGAGCCCGAGCTGCGCGGCCTGCGACGCGACGAAGTCGCGCGCGGTGGCGGCGGGCGTCGTGGCGGTTTTCTTCGCGCGATACGCGGGGTTGTACAGCGTGACGGCGACGCCGTCCGCGCGGAACTGCCCGGCGGCCGTATCGGCCTTGGCGGCCGGCGGCGCGACGCCGCGCGTCAGGCTTTCGCGCAGGCTCGTTGCTTGCGGGTTCGACACTTTCGTATCGGCCGCGGTGCCGCCGACGATGCCGAAACCGAGCGCGAGACCCAGGGCGAGCGGCAGTGCTTTGCGTGATGTCTGCATACGTGATCCTCATCTCAACGGTTGGATACGCCCGCGCGTTCGTGGCGCGCAGGCACGACACGGCCCGCGCGCCGGCGCGATGGCGCCGGTGCGGCGAAGCGGTGTTGGGAACGTCGACTGACTAAGGAACCCTAAATGTCAGGTCGAAAAGAAACAGGCAGGCGAAGAGGGGGAGAAGCGGGAGAAGAAGCGAACGGCAGGCAGGTGCGGCGACGGCGAAGCGAGCATCGTCATGTCATACCCCTCGGATCGGATCGATATCGGTGGCAGCCCGCGTGGCGCGACGCACGTGGCGATGCGGCATGCATGTCGTTAGGCTGCCTATCTAACTTTTTTTGGTATGTTACAGAATATTTTCAACGACATTCCAATTTATTTTCGACGACCGCTTCGGTCCGTCGATCAATCGCCGGCATTGTTCAGCAAGCGGCGGGAATCGCTGCCCGAACGCGCAATTCAGCGCCGGATTGTGTGTGAAACCGGCGACGATCAGCGCGTCGAGCGCCGGTCGTTGCGCGGGCTCAGCCCGAATCGCGTGCGATACGTGCGCGAGAAATGCGACGGCGATTCGAACCCGCACGCGACGCAAACCGACGTGATGCTCATGTCCGTCTGCTGCAGCAGTTCACGCGCGCGATCGAGGCGCAGGTTCAGGTAGAAGTGCGTTGGCGTGTCGTTCAGCGTCGCGCTGAACAGCCGTTCGAGCTGGCGGCGCGTGATAGACACCTCCTGCGCGAGCGCATCGGAGCCGAGCGGGGTTTCCATGTGCCGCTGCATCGTGCCGATCACCTGGATCAGCTTGCGGTTGTGCACGCCGTAGCGCGCGGCGATCTCGAGCCGCTGGCTGTCCGAGCGCTGCCGGATCCGGCTGACGACGAACTGCTCGGAGATCGCCGCCGCGAGATCGGCGCCGTGCCGCCGCCCGATCAGGTCGAGCATCATGTCGATCGACGCGGTGCCGCCCGCGCACGTGATGCGCCGGTCGTCGATCTCGAACAGCTCCTGCGTCGCGTTCAGCCCGGGGTAGCGTTCGCGGAACGCGGCCAGTGCTTCCCAGTGCAGCGTGAGCGGCTGCGATGCGTCGAACAGCCCGGCTTCCGCGAGCACGAAGCTGCCCGTGTCGATGCCGCCGAGCGTTGCACCATGACGGTGCTGGCGGCGCAGCCAGTCGCCGATCGCGCGGGTGTAGCACACGAGCGGATCGAAACCCGCGACGACGAACACCGTATCGACCTTGTCGACCTCCGCGCACGCGGCCTCGGCGGCGACCGGAATGCCGTTGCTCGCGGCGACGGGCGCGCCGTCGGCGCTGATCACGTGCCAGCGATAGAGCTCGGTGCGAAAGCGGTTCGCGACGCGCAGCGGCTCGACCGCGGACATGAAGCCGAGTGCGGAGAAGCCGGGCAGCAGCAGGAAATGGAAATCCTCGGGCATCGGGGCAGGAGATGGAATCGGGTAGTCGTCGTCGCGCATCGTGCGGGGCGGCGAGCGGACGGGCAGGCGCCGCGGCCGGCTCGCGCGCGCCGAACGGTCAGCGGGAGATTATCGCGGGTTTTGCGCGGGCTCAGCGCGTTTTCGCGTCGCGCACGGCCCGGCGCGCGGTGGTCGACGGCAACTCGCCGAACTGCGCCTTGTACGCGCTCGCGAAATGCCCGAGATGCATGAAGCCCCAGCGTGCGGCCGCGTCGCTGATCGGCAGGTCGGCCTGCCGCGTATCGAGCAGCATCCGCCGCACTTGCGACAGGCGCAGCGAGCGCACGTAGTTCAACGGGCTGGTCTGCACGACCGACTGGAAGCTGTTCTGCATCGTGCGCCGGCTCACGCGCAATTGCGTGCACAGGCTCAGCACGTCGACCGGTGCTTCAGGATGGCCGATCACGTAGTCGTGCACGCGGCGCACGATGTCGGCGCGACAGGCGTGCGTGAGGCGGTTCGACGGCTCGGGAATCCGGTACGTGAGGAGATCGACGAGCACGTTGCCGATCTCGCCGCGCAGTTCGCGCTGCGCGCGTGCGTCGCGGTAGGCATCGGGTGCCGCCAGCACGCGCTCGAGTTGCGTGGCGACCTGCACGCTCGCGCGCATCAGCACGGCGGTGGGCATGTCGGCGACGCCGCGCCGCAACGTGGCTTCGTCGACGCGCACATCGGCCGCATCCTCGACCTGCTGCATCAGCGCGCGATCGGCGACGACACCGATCAGCGACATGTCGTCCGGTGAATGCAGCTCGAACGGCGCACCGCCACGCGCCATCACCATCGTGCCGCGCTCGATGCGCGCACCGCCGAATGCGAACGCGCCGGAGCCGGTGAGCGGCATGCCGAACACCGTATGGTCGTGCGGCAGTCTTCCGCGCTGGATGATGCGCACGTTGGCGGTTTCCTGGAACAGCTGCATGCCGTCCAGCACCGCATGCTTGACCGCGCTCCGATACGCGCCGGAGCCGATCTGGTCGTAGCGCTGGTGCCAGCCGCGCAGCGCCTCGGCATGCCGGTCCGCGTTGTCGAACCTCTCGTGAAACACGAACACTGCGCCTCCGGGTGCGTCGATCAGGACCGCGCAAGATTAAACCGACCGCCTGGTCGGCGCAATAAGGGGGAGCGCTATTCCGCGTGCATTTGTCAGAGGGTCGGAAGCCTCCGGCCGGCGCGGCTTTCAGGCGGTTTTCCAATATCCCGAATCGGCAAGCACGCGGTGCCGGTCCGGGTGCTGACCGGATTTATTGTCGAACTACAGTCGCCCCACATCACGTGATTCCCCAACTGGAGGCGACATGAGGACAAGGCGACGAACCGCGGTGCTCGCGGCGACGCTGGCGTTCGCGGCGGCATGGGCCGGCAGCGCGAACGCGACGGAAAAGCCGGAGGAACTGGTCGTGCAGAAGATGCCGCCATGGCATCCGCACGAGGTCTATATCGTCGACATCTCGATGCCGTCGATGACCGACGGACGCATCTACGTATACGACGCCGATGCGAGGAAACTGCTCGGCCAGATCGACGGCGGCTTCGGCCCCGGCTTCGCGATTTCGCCCGACCACAAGACGAGCTTCGTCGCGACGACCTACTTCTCGCGCGGCTCGCACGGCACGCGCACCGACGTCGTCGAGATGACCGACAACACGACGCTCGATCATGCGGGCGAGATCGTGATTCCGGCGAAGCATGCGCAGCATGTGCCGTCGCCGTACAACACCGCGTTCAGCGCGGACGGCAAGCGGCTGTACGTCGCGAACATCACGCCGGCCGCCTCGGTGACGGTGATCGACGCGGTGTCGAAACAGGTGCTGTCGGAGATCGACACGGCGGCCTGCGTGCTCGCGTATCCGTCGGGCAACGACCGCTTCACCGCGTTGTGCGAAAGCGGCAAGGCGTTGACCGTCACGCTCGATGCGAACGGCAAGGAAGTGAAGCGCACGATGTCGGAGGCGTTCATCGACGTCGACAAGGATCCGGCGTTCGTAAACGCGTCGCGCTACCAGGGCGACTATCTGTTCACGACGTACGGCGGCAACGTGCGCAGCGCGGATTTCAGCGGCGACAAGCCCGCGTTCGGCAAGCCGTGGCCGCTCTTGACGGATGCCGAGCGCGCCGAAGGCTGGCGCCCGGGCGGCATGCAGCAGACGGCCGTGCAGGCCCGGCAGAACCGCTACTACGTGCTGATGCACAAGGGCGGCGACGGCTCGCACAAGGATCCCGGCACGCAGGTGTGGGTGGTCGACCTGAAGTCGAAGCAGCGTGTCGCGCGCTGGGATCTCGCGCAGCAGAAGGTCGATCCGCTCGTGTCGATCCAGGTCAGCGAGGACGACAAGCCGCTGTTCTATGGGCTGACGGCGACGTCCGACCTCGTCGTGATGGATGCACGCACCGGCAAGCTGCAGCACGTCGAGAAGCAGATCGGCAACACGTCGTCGCTGCTCGTCAACCCGTGAGGCCGCGATGACGATCGATCCCGTACTTGCCACCAGCGCGCAGGCCGGCGCCGCCGTCGTCGTGCTGCTCGGCGCGTTCGCGAAGATGCGGCGGCCCGCCGCGTTCAGCCAGGCGCTCGCCGGCTACCGGCTGCTGCCCGACGCGCTGACCGCGCCCGTCGCGTTCGCGATTCCGCTCGCGGAAGCGATCGGTGCCGCGGCGCTACTGTTTCCCGATACGCGCACGGCCGGCGCGATCGGCCTGGTCGCGTTGCTCGTGGCCTTCGCCGCCGCGATTGCGATCAATCTCCTGCGCGGCCACACCGACATCGACTGCGGCTGTTCCGGCTTCGCGGCGGCGCGCACGGATGCGCCGCGCGGCATCGGCTGGCTGCACGTCGGGCGTGCGCTGCTGCTCGCCGCGCTGGCCGCGACCGCGCTCGTCGAGCCGGGCGCACGCGCGGTCGTGTGGTTCGACTACCTGACGCTGTTCTTCTCCGTGCTGCTGATCGTCTGCGCGCTGCTCACCGTCGACGTGCTGCTCGCCAACCTACCGCGCCTTTCCCACCTGAGGAATTCATGATGCAAACCGCTCTCACCGTTTCCACCGCGCTGCTGTGGGTGGCCGTCGTCGCGCTCGGCGCGATCTGTCTCGCGCTCGTGCGCCAGATCGGCATCCTGTACGAACGCATCATGCCGGCCGGCGCATTGATGATCGACAAGGGGCCGGCGGTCGGCGCGATCGCGCCGACGTTCGAACTGACCGACATTCGCGGCGCGCAGGTGAAGGTCGGCGGCTTCGATGCGTCAGGCAAGGCGACGCTGCTGTTCTTCCTGTCGCCGACGTGCCCCGTCTGCAAGAAGTTGCTGCCGCTGCTGCCGTCGCTGCAGGCGAGCGAGGCGACGCCGGTGAACATCGTGCTCGCGAGCGATGGCGATGCCGACGAACACACGCGCTTCGCACGCAAGCACGACCTCGGGCGCTTCCCGTACGTGCTGTCGCAGGAGCTCGGCCTCGCGTACCAGATCGGCAAGCTGCCGTACGCGGTGCTGCTCGACGAAACCGGCACGGTGCGCGCGAAGGGGCTCGTCAACACGCGCGAGCATCTCGAGAGCCTGTTCGAAGCGAAGGAACGCGGCGTCGCGTCGCTGCAGCAGTTCGTGCACGGCGATCATGGCCACGACCACGACGCGCACGCGCAGCACGCATGACCGGCCGCCCCTCTTTCAACGTCAAGGGAGAACAACGACATGGGCCTGTTTGATTCATGGTTCGAGCGGTCGGCGCGCGGCGTCGCGCAGCACAGTTCGCGACGCAGCGCGATGGCGAAGCTCGGCAAGGTGCTGGTGGGGTCGGCGATGCTGCCGCTGCTGCCCGTCGATCGCACCGCGTATGCGGCCGATGCGGCATCGGGCGCGTCGGCTGCGTCCGGCGGCGCCGCGACGGCGGCAAGCGACGATCCGATGAGCTGCGACTACTGGAAATACTGCGCGATCGACGGCTGGCTGTGCAGTTGCTGCGGCGGCACGTCGAGCAGTTGCCCACCGGGCACGACGCCTTCGCCGATCACGTGGATCGGCACCTGCCGCAATCCGCACGACGGTTCGGACTACATCGTGTCGTACAACGACTGCTGCGGCAAGACGTCGTGCGGAAAATGCTTCTGCAACCGCAACGAGCGCGAGAAGCCGCTGTACAAGCTGTCGCTGAACAACGACATCAACTGGTGCATGGCCAACGGAAATTCGAACTATCACTGTTCGGTTTCGGTTCTGCTGGGAGCGGCAAAACAATGAAAGGGAAGCAAGCAGGGAAGTTCGCCGTCGCATGCATGACGGCCGTGACGGCCCTCGCATTGCCGGCCGCCGCCGGTGCACAGGAAACCGTGCATTACCCGGCCGGCAAGAGTCTGTTCGACGCGCAGTGCGCGGTATGCCACCAGGCGGGCGGCAAGGGGCAGGACGGCCTCGCGCCGCCGCTGACCGAGTATCCGGGCAAGTACGCGACGGCCGAGCCGGGGCGCGCGCAACTGGTCGCAACGTTGCTGCACGGGATGTTCGGCGAGATCAAGGTGCGCGACAAGCACTACAACTTCAAGATGCCGTCGTTTGCGAGCGCGAGCGATGACGACATCGCGCACGTGCTCAACTACGTCGTGTTCGATATCAACGCGCAGCATGGTGACGCGAAGCCGTTCACGGCAGCCGATATCCGTGCGGCGCGCGCGAAGGCGATGGATGGCACGGCCGTTCATGCGCAACGCGAAGTCGTCATCAAGGGGCTGGGCCTGTGACGCTCGCGTGCGCGCCCCGTGTTGGCGACGCCGCGGCCCGCACGCGGTGTGCGATGTCGTCGTGGCTCGGCAGCGTGTCGCGTCGCCTGTCGTCGTTGCTGATGCTGGCCGGGGCGGTCGCAGGTTTGACCACGGCACCCGCGCATGCCGACGGCGCGGCCGACGCGGCGCTCGCGCGGCAGCACTGGGTGCTCAACTGCATGGGCTGCCACACGGCGACGGGCGGCGGCATCCCCGGCAAGGTGCCGCCGCTTGCCAACTCGCTCGGCTATTTCACGCATCTGCCGGCCGGGCGCGAGTACGTGATGCGCGTGCCCGGCGCGTCGAACTCGGCGCTGTCGGACCAGGATCTCGCCGACGTGCTCAACTGGGTACTCACCACCATGAACCGCGACGCACTGCCGCGCGACTTCAAGCCTTATACGGCCGCCGAAGTCGCCGCGCACCGCCGTCCCGCCTTGTCCGACGTCGCGACCGTGCGCGCCGGCCTCGTGCGCGCGTTGCAGGCGCGCGGGATCGATGGCGTCACGGATCGCTACTGACCGACTCCTTCAGGAAAACGAGGAATCAAGAAGATGGAGACGAACGAACATTTCCCGCTGCTCGACGCCACGCGCGCGTTTCTCGCGAAGCCGAAGAAGATGCTGATCGGCGCCGAGTGGCGCGACGCAGCGTCGGGCCGCCAGCTCGACGTCGTGAACCCGGCCGACGGCACCGTGCTCGCGCACGTGCCCGAAGCGGACGAGCACGACGTGCAGCAGGCCGTCGCCGCCGCGCGGCGCGCATTCGACGCGGGGCCGTGGCGCACCGCGAAGACCACCGATCGCGAACGCCTGCTGCTCGCGCTCGCCGACCTGGTCGAAGCGAACGCGCGCGAGCTGGCGGAGATCGAGTCGCTCGACAACGGCAAGCCCGTGATGGTGGCGCAGGGGCTCGACGTCGCGATGGCCGCGCAGTGCTTCCGCTACATGGCCGGCTGGGCGACGAAGATCGAAGGCAGCGTGATCGACGCGGGCATGCCTTACATGCCGGACAGCGAGATCTTCACCTATACGCGCAAGGAGCCCGTCGGCGTGGTCGGTGCGATCATTCCGTGGAATTTCCCGCTGCTGATGGCCGCGTGGAAGCTTGCGCCCGCACTGGCCACGGGCTGCACCGTGGTGTTGAAACCCGCGGAAGATACGCCGCTCGGCGCATTGCGACTCGGCGAGCTGATTCAGGCGGCCGGCTTTCCCGACGGCGTCGTCAATATCGTCACCGGTTACGGGCACACGGCCGGCGCCGCGCTGTCGCGCGATCCGCGCATCGACAAGATCGCGTTCACGGGCTCGACGCAGACGGGCAAGACGATCGGCCACGCGGCGCTCGACAACATGACGCGGATGTCGCTCGAACTCGGCGGCAAGTCGCCGGTGATCGTGCTGCCCGACGTCGATCCCGACAAGGCCGCAGTGGGCGTGGCGAACGCGATCTTCTTCAACCAGGGGCAGGTGTGCACGGCCGGGTCGCGCGCGTACATCCATGCGTCGGTGTTCGACGACGTGATCGAGCGCGTCGCGAAGATCGCCGCGAGCCTGAAGATCGGCCCGGGGATGGACCCGTCGACGCAGATCGGCCCGCTCGTCTCGGCGAAGCAGCGCCAGCGCGTGTGCGGCTATATCGACTCGGGCTTCAGCGAGGGGGCGCGCGCCGCCGCGGGCGGCAGCGCGATTGACGGCCCGGGCTTCTTCGTCGAGCCCACCGTGCTGGTCGACACGACGCAGGCGATGCGCGTCGTGCGCGAGGAGATCTTCGGGCCGGTGCTCGTCGCGATGCCGTTCGACGACGTCGACACGGCCGTGCAGCTCGCCAACGACACACCGTACGGCCTCGGCGCGAGCATCTGGTCGAACGATCTTTCCGCGATCCACAAGCTGGTCCCGCGCATCGCGGCCGGCACGGTGTGGGTCAACTGCCACTCGCTGCTCGACAACGCGATGCCGTTCGGCGGGATGAAGCAGTCGGGTTTCGGTCGCGAACTCGGCCGTGCGGTGATCGACCAGTACACGGAAAGCAAGTCGGTGATGATGAACTACGCGTGAGCGTCGCGGCGGGTGCATGCGTTGCCGGCGGTTCGGCAACGCACACGCATGGGGCAGCGACGCGAGACGTCGTCACGCGCGAACCAGCACCACCCCGAGAATGAGGCACGCCGCGCCGGCCAGGCGGATCGGGCTGGCCGCATGCTGCTGGATGCCGAGCACGCCGAAGTGGTCGAACGCGAGCGCACCGGTCATCTGCCCGACGACGATCAGCGCGAGCGTCGTCGCGGCGCCCAGGCGCGGCACCATCAGGATCGCGATGCCGACGAATACCGCGCCGAAGAACCCGCCGGTCCAGCTGAACCATGACGCGGCGCCGGTGGCGCCCCCGCTCAAGCGCGGATGCGGGGTCAGCAGCGCAACGGCGAGCATCGCGGCCAGGCCGACGAGGTAGCTGACCGACCCGGCCCACCACGGCGAGCCGAGCTGCGCACGGAGATTGGCGTTGAGCACCTGTTGCAACGCCACGCTGACGCCGGCGGCAACGACCAGCAGATAGGACAGGAGAGTAGTCACGACGAGGCAGGCTCCGGCGAAGTGGCCGTGACGGCGGCTCCGGCACGGCAGGCTTCCATTCTGGAAAGCGCGACGGTATAACGCAAATATCAAATCGGGCGCTTATCCATCTCTTTTCGGCATGCCATCCCTGAGGCAAATCCAGTATTTCCTGACCGTGGCCGATCTCGGCGGCTTCACGCCGGCCGCGAGCGCGCTCCACGTCGCGCAGTCGGCGCTCAGCCGGCAGATCGGTCAACTGGAAGACGAGCTGGGGTTTCCGCTGTTCGACCGGGAGCCGAGAGGGGTACGGCTGACGCCGGCCGGCGCGCTCTATCGCGATCGCGTGGCGTCGATTCCGGCGACCCTGACCGCCGCGGCCGACGAGGGCGCGCAATTGTCGCGCGGCGAAGCGGGCGTCTTGCGGCTCCTGCATTCGAGCACCGTTCCCGTCGGCAGCCTGATGCCGGTGCTCGAGCGCTTCATGCGCGCGTGTCCGGGCGCACGGATCGATCTCGACCGCGCGTCGTCCGAGGATCAGGTGCTGGAGATCGCGAGCGGCAACGCCGATATCGGGATCGTCCGTTTGCCGGTGCTGCGCCGCGATCCGCGCGTGCGCTTCGTCGAGCTCGCGGCCGAACGTCTGTGCGCGGCGGTGCCGGCCGATCATCCACTGGCGGGCCGCAAGCGCATGGCGATCGCGCGGCTGCGGCACGAGCCGTTCGTATCGGCCGTGTATCGGGAGCGGGGCGGGCTCGCGCGCGTCGTGATCGATCTTTGCCTGAAGCGCGGCTTCGTGCCGGCGATCGCCCGGATCGTGTCGCCGAAGACGTCGATGCTGAATCTCGTCGCGGCCGGGCACGGCGTCGCGATCGTGCCGGAACGGATGGCGAGTCTCGGGATCGACGGCGTCGTCTTCGTGTCGATTTCGGATGAAGACGCCAGGTCGGTGTGCGCGCTGGTGTTGCCGGTCGCGCCGACGGTGCTGGCGGACGCGTTCGTGCGGGTGATCGGCGAATAAAAAAACGCCAACCCGTAACGTAACGGGTTGGCGTTTCGCGTGGCGATGACCGGTATCAGAACTGGTTCATCGTGTTGTCCTTGCCGGCCGCCTTCAGCGCTGCTTCGCCGCTGAAGTATTCCTTGTGATCGTCACCGATGTCCGAGCCGGACATGTTCTGGTGCTTCACGCAGGCGATACCCTGGCGGATTTCCTTGCGCTGCACGCCGGCCACGTAGCCGAGCATGCCCTGGTCGCCGAAGTATTCCTTGGCCAGGTTGTCGGTCGACAGCGCGGCGGTGTGGTACGTCGGCAGCGTGATCAGGTGATGGAAGATGCCGGCTTCACGCGATGCATCGGCCTGGAACGTGCGGATCTTTTCGTCGGCCAGCTTGGCCAGTTCCGTCTCGTCGTATTCCACGCTCATCAGCTGTGCACGGTCGTAGGCCGACACGTCCTTGCCCTCGGCCTTCAGCGCGTCGTACGCCTGCTGGCGGAAGTTCAGCGTCCAGTTGAACGACGGGCTGTTGTTGTACACCAGCTTCGCGTTCGGGATGACCTTGCGGATCTCGCTGACCATGCCGCCGATCTGGGCGATGTGCGGTTTTTCGGTTTCGATCCACAGCAGGTCGGCGCCGTTCTGCAGCGACGTGATGCAGTCGAGCACGCAGCGCGCTTCGCCCGTGCCGGCGCGGAACTGGAACAGGTTGCTCGGCAGGCGCTTCGGACGCAGCAGCTTGCCGTCGCGCTTGATGACGACGTCACCGTTGCCCAGCTGGTCGGCCGACAGTTCTTCGCAGTCGAGGAAAGCGTTGTACTGGTCGCCCAGGTCGCCCGGCGTGTTGGTCACGGCGATCTGCTTGGTCAGGCCGGCGCCCAGCGAGTCGGTGCGGGCGACGATGATGCCGTCGTCCACGCCCAGCTCCAGGAACGCGTAGCGGATCGCGCGGATCTTCGCGAGGAAGTCCTCGTGCGGCACCGTGACCTTGCCGTCCTGGTGGCCGCACTGCTTCTCGTCGGACACCTGGTTTT
The DNA here is from genome assembly GCF_017104595.1 of Burkholderia sp. Tr-20390. Lineage (NCBI taxonomy): Bacteria > Pseudomonadati > Pseudomonadota > Betaproteobacteria > Burkholderiales > Burkholderiaceae > Burkholderia > Burkholderia sp. Tr-20390. Next base: position 50,575 of record NZ_JAAGPC010000042.1, read on the forward strand.
CGATCTGGATGCAGCATGCGCCTGCTTCGATGAACTGCTTGGCCAGCAGGTACGTGGCTTCCGCGTTGCCGAAACCGGCGTCGATGTCGGCGATGATCGGCACGACGTGCGTGACGTGGTTGTCGATCTTCTCCTGGATCGCGGCCTTCGCCGTGGCGTCCTTGGCGGCGTCGAGTTCGCGGAACAGGCCGCCCAGTTCACGAGCGTCGGCCTGGCGCAGGAACGTGTACAGCTCGCGGATCAGCGCGCTGACCGAGGTCTTCTCGTGCATCGACTGGTCCGGCAGCGGGCCGAACTCGGAGCGCAGCGCGGCGACCATCCAGCCGGACAGGTACAGGTAGCGGCGTTCGGTGCTGTTGAAGTGCTTCTTGATGGAGATCATCTTCTGCTGGCCGATGAAGCCGTGCCAGCAACCCAGCGACTGCGTGTACTTGGCCGGGTCGGCGTCGTACGCGGCCATGTCGGCGCGCATGATCTTCGCGGTGTACTTGGCGATGTCCAGGCCCGTCTTGAACTTGTTCTGGGCACGCATGCGGGCGGCGTACTCGGGGCTGATCGCATTCCACGCGCTGCCGTGGTTTTCCTTCAAACCGGCAACTGCCTTGATGTCGTCTTGATACTGGGCCATGTCAATCTCCTGGGAGCAAAGCGCGTTTGAGTAACGGGTTGAGCGTGCCCGCTACGTCTGTCGAAGCGGACTGCATGGGATAAATAGTAACGCCGCCCATCGAGCTTTTGGCGATGTCTTATATAAGACATAAGACATTATTTTTACTTGTTTTTCAATGGGTTACGTTTCAGTTTTTGCAATGCAAAACAAGTTTTCAAGCGACGAAAAGGCGTCGGCGCGGGAATTCGGCGTGGATTCCGCAATACGAAACGCTCTTTCGGCTGCTGGAGATCGGGCCAGCTTCACACTTGCCCGTGACACCCGTTCGTCGGGGCGGTGCGAGCGGCGCTGAACCGCAGCCCCGCCGGCTTGCCGTTTCGTCCGGGCCGAACCGAAAGCATCGCGCCGCATGTGGACAAACCGGATCCATCGAAAATTCGCGTGAAAACCCCGCCTGTCAAGCCTTCCAGGAAACCTAGTGGTTTCCACTCATAGTCGCAAATAGTCAAGAACAGGTCGCCGCCGGTCTTCTCGCGGCCAATATGGCTCGTTACTTTTACTCCCACGATGCAGGCCGGGCACACCCCGCGCACCGGCTGCCGCGAGTCAAACCGGGAGGTAACGAACCATGAAGTCGACGAAGATCGCCGCGCTTGTCGCGGCCGTGCTGGCGACCGGCGCGTTCACGCACGCGGCGCAGGCCGAAACGGATGCCGCGACTTGCCGCACCGTGCGTTTCGCGGATATCGGCTGGACCGACATCACGTCGACCACGGCGCTCGCGTCGACCGTGTTCGAGGCGCTCGGCTACAAGCCGACCACGACGATCGCGTCGGTGCCGATCTCGTTCGCCGGCCTGAAGAGCAAGCAGCTCGACATATCGCTCGGCTACTGGTGGCCCGTGCAGCAGAAGCAGCTCCAGCCGTTCCTCGACAGCAAGTCGATCAACGTCGTCGAACCGCCGAACCTGTCGGGCGCGAAGGCGACGCTCGCGGTGCCGAGCTACGAATACCAGGCGGGCCTGAAGACCTTCGAGGACATCGCGAAGCACCGCGCGGAACTCGACGGCAAGATCTACGGGATCGAGCCGGGCAGCAGCGCGAACGCGACGATCCAGAAGATGATCGACACGAACCAGTACGGGCTCGGCGGCTTCAAGCTCGTCGAATCGAGCGAGGCCGGGATGCTGGTGACGGTCGAGCGCGCGATCCGCGAGAAGAAGTGGGTCGTCTTCCTCGGCTGGGAACCGCATCCGATGAACATCCAGATCAGCATGAACTATCTGTCCGGCGGCGATGCGTCGTTCGGGCCGAACTACGGCGAGGCGCGCGTGTACACGCTCACGGCCCCCGACTTCATTTCCCGCTGCCCGAACGCCGGCAAGCTCGTCACGAACCTGCGCTTCTCGACGCAGCTCGAGAACCAGCTGATGCAGTCGGTGATGAACAAGACGAAGCCGGCCGAGGCCGCGAAGGCGTACCTGAAGAAGAACCCGCAGGTGCTCGATCCGTGGCTCGCGGGCGTCAAGACGTTCGACGGCAAGGATGGCCTGCCGGCCGTGAAGGCGTATCTCGGCCTGTGATGGATGACCCGCGCGCCGCACCCGGCGCGCGCCGACGAAACATTCGCATTGCGACACAACCCGATTCAAGCGAGGCAACCAGCATGAACCACGAAGTCATCATCACCTGCGCTGTCACCGGCGCGGGCGATACGGTCGGCAAGCATCCGGCGATTCCGGTCACGCCGAAGGAAATCGCGGCTGCCGCGATCGAGGCCGCGAAGGCCGGCGCAACGGTGGCGCACTGCCACGTGCGCGATCCGCAGACGGGGCGCGGCAGCCGCGACCCGAACCTGTACCGCGAAGTGGTCGACCGCATCCGCTCGGCCGACGTCGACGTGATCATCAACCTGACGGCCGGCATGGGCGGCGATCTCGAGATCGGCCCCGGCGAGGACCCGATGCGTTTCGGCAAGGGCACCGACCTGGTCGGCGGCCTCACGCGGCTCGCGCACGTCGAGGACTTGTTGCCCGAGATCTGCACGCTCGACTGCGGCACGCTGAATTTCGGTGACGGCGACTACATCTACGTGTCGACACCCGCGCAGCTGCGCGCCGGCGCGAAGCGCATCCAGGAACTCGGCGTGAAGCCGGAACTGGAAATTTTCGACACGGGCCACCTGTGGTTCGCGAAGCAGTTGCTGAAGGAAGGGCTGCTCGACGATCCGCCGCTGTTCCAGCTGTGCCTCGGCATTCCGTGGGGCGCGCCGGCCGACACGGGCACGATGAAGGCGATGGTCGACAACCTGCCGCCGGGCGCGCACTGGGCCGGCTTCGGGATCGGCCGCATGCAGATGCCGATGGTCGCGCAGGCGATGCTGCTCGGCGGCCACGTGCGGGTCGGCCTCGAAGACAACATCTGGCTCGATCGCGGCGTGCATGCGACCAACGGCACGCTCGTCGAGCGCGCGCGCGAGATCATCGAACGGCTCGGTGCCCGCGTGCTGACGCCGGCGGAAGGGCGCCGCAAGCTCGGCTTGCCCGCACGCGGCGAGCGTCCGCTCGAACGCCGTGCGATCGCCGAGTTCGCGTGAGTTTTTGCCAGACTGATTGACATGACGCGGCGGCACGCACAGGCGCGGCCGCCCACCGATTTCCCCTGATTTGAAGGATGCGTTGACATGGCTGTGAAGACCGACATCAAGACGTTCGCCGCCATCGGCACCGGCGTGATCGGCAGCGGATGGATTTCCCGCGCGCTCGCGCACGGTCTCGACGTGGTCGTATGGGACCCGGCACCGGGCGCGGAGGAGCGGCTGCGCGCGAACGTCGCGAACGCGTGGCCCGCGCTCGAACGCGTCGGCCTTGCGCCGGGCGCCGACCCCGCGCGGCTGCGTTTCGTCTCGACGATCGAGGCCTGCGTCGCCGACGCGGATTTCATCCAGGAAAGCGCGCCCGAGCGCGAGGCGCTGAAGCTCGAACTGCACGAGCAGATCAGCCGCGCGGCGAAGCCTGACGCGATCATCGCGTCGTCGACGTCGGGGCTGCTGCCGACGGATTTCTACGCGCGGGCGACGCATCCGGAGCGCTGCGTGGTCGGCCATCCGTTCAATCCCGTCTACCTGCTGCCGCTCGTCGAGGTGCTCGGCGGCGCGCGCACGTCGCCGGAAGCGGTCGAAGGCGCGATGGAGGTCTATCGCAAGCTCGGCATGCGGCCGCTGCACGTGCGCAAGGAAGTGCCGGGCTTCATCGCCGACCGGCTGCTCGAAGCGTTGTGGCGCGAGGCGCTGCACCTCGTCAACGAAGGCGTCGCGACGACCGGCGAGATCGACGACGCGATTCGCTTTGGCGCGGGCATCCGCTGGTCGTTCATGGGCACGTTCCTGACCTACACGCTCGCGGGCGGCGATGCGGGCATGCGACACTTCATGCAGCAGTTCGGCCCCGCGCTCGAATTGCCGTGGACGAAGCTGGTCGCGCCCACGCTGACCGACGCGCTGATCGACAGCGTCGTCGAAGGCACGACCGAACAGCAGGGCACGCGCAGCATCAAGGAACTCGAGCGCTATCGCGACGAGTGCATCACCGAGGTGCTGAAGTCGATCGCCGCGGTGAAGGCGCGGCACGGGATGCGATTCGAAGACTGAGGACGACAGACGATGACCGGCGATACCCCGCTGACGATTTACCGCGACGTGGTGCGGCCCGAATGGGTCGACTACAACGGCCACCTGCGCGATGCGTTCTACCTGCTGATCTTCAGCTTCGCGACCGATGCGCTGCTGGATCGCATCGGCCTCGATGACGCCGCGCGTCGCGAGCGGGGGCGCTCGGTCTACACGCTCGAAGCACATGTGAACTACCTGCACGAGATCAAGGAGGGCACGCCGGTGCGCGTCGACGCGCGCGCGCTCGCACACGACGCGAAGCGGCTGCACCTGTATCTCGAGCTGTTTGCTGACGGGCACGACGATGCGGTGTCGGCGAGCGAGCAGATGCTGCTGCACGTCGATACACGCGACGGCGCGAAATCGGCGCCGTTCGACGACGACGTGGCCGCACGCGTGGCCGAGCTGCATGCGTTGCAGCGCGAGTGCGCGGCGCCCGCGTATGCGGGCCGCGTGATCGGGCTGCCGCCGCGCCGATAACCTGCGCGAACCTTCGACCTCGGAGCGCACACGATGCTCGAACCGGAAATCGCGACGTTCGTTGCCGCCGTGGACGCGTGGTATCCGGCCGACGCGGCGGCGCGCTCGCCCGCCGAACAGCGCCGCCTGTACGACCGCTTCGCGGCCGAATGGACGCCGGCCGCGCTGCCGGCCGGCATCGTGCAGCAGGACGCCGTCTGGCACGCATCCGACGGCCGTGCGATCGCGCTGCGGCGTTACACGTCCGCGCACCGCACGCCACGCGGCACGGTGCTGTTCTTTCATGGCGGCGGTTTCGTCGTCGGCTCGCTCGACAGTCATGCGCTGATCACCGCGCAACTGGCGGCCGATACGGGGCTCGACGTGATCGCGGTCGACTACCGGCTCGCGCCCGAGCATCGCGCGCCGGCTGCACTTGAAGATTGCCTGGAGGTCACGCGCGCCGCGCGCGACGCACGCTGGCCGTTCGGGCCGTGCGCGCATCCGCTGACGCTCGCGGGCGACAGCGCGGGCGGCATGCTCGCGGCGGCGGTGGCGACCGCGCTGCGCGATGCGGGCGAAGGCGGTGTCGACGGCATCGCGCTCGTCTACCCGATGCTTGGATTCGAACCGCAATCGCCCGCGCGCGAAACGGAAGCGCACGCGCCGATGCTGACGCTCGACGACGTCCATCGCTATCGCGCGCTGTACTGGGAAGGCGCCTTGGTCGATGCGCTGGGAGACGGTGACCCGCTGCTGCGCGCGTCGGTACCGCTCGCGGCTTCGCGTTTCGACGGCCTGCCGCCCGTGCTCGCGATCGGCGCGGAACACGATCCGCTGCGCGACGACGCGCGCGTGTACGTCGAACGGATTCGCGCGGCCGGCGGGGCCGCGCATTACTGGATGGGAGAGGGGCTGGTGCACGGCTGCTGGCGCGCGCTCGGAACGAGCCCGCAGGCGGCGCGGCTGCACCGGACGGTCGGCGGGTTTCTGCTCGCACCACACGCGTAGCGGGCGTTTCCGGGAGGCAACGATGCAGGCAGCGCAACACCGTATCGAGGACTGGCGGACGTTTTCGGCCGACGCGGCCATTGCGGCGGCGACGATTGGCGACGGCGCGGTGGACGTCGAATGGAGCGACACGCGACGATCGCCGTTTCATTTCGACTGGCTGCGCGACAACTGCGCGTGTTCCGCGTGCGTGCATGCCGTCACGCGTGAACAGGTGTTCGAGATCGCCGATGCGCGCGAGGATCTCTCCGCGCTCACGGTGCACGTCGAAACCGACGGCGCGCTGCATGTCGAGTGGAATGATGGACATCGCAGCGCGTGGTCGCCGGGCTGGTTGCGTGCGCATGCCTACGATGACACGTCGCGCGCGGAGCGCCAGGCCGCGCACGGGCGGCACGTATGGGCCGGTGACGATGCGACGGCCATCGGCGTGTTCGCGTGGCGCGACGTGATGGAGGACGACGGCGCATTGCTCGCGTGGCTCGCCGCGTTGCAACGCACGGGGCTGACGCTCGTCGAAGGCGTGCCGGCCGAGCGTGGCCGTGTCGACGAGATCGCGCGCCGTATCGGCCTGATCCGCGAAAGCAATTTCGGCGTGCTGTTCGACGTCGAACCGAAGCCGCGTCCGGACAGCAATGCGTATACGTCGCTGAACCTGCCGCCGCATACCGACTTGCCGACTCGCGAGTTGCAGCCGGGTGTGCAGTTCCTGCATTGCCTCGCGAACGACGCGACCGGCGGCGACAGCGTGTTCCTCGACGGCTTCGCGCTGGCCGATGCGCTGCGGCGCGAGCATCCGGCCGATTTCGAACAGCTCGCGTCGACGCCGTTCGAGTTCTGGAACAAGAGCGCGAACAGCGACTACCGCTGCTCGGCGCCGGTGATCGGGCTCGATGCGCGCGGCAACGTGACGGAGGTGCGTGTCGCGAACTTCCTGCGCGGGCCGCTCGATGCGCCGTCCGGCTCGGTCGCGGCCGTCTATCGCGCGTACCGGCGGTTTCTCGCGCTGGCGCGCGAGCCGCGCTTTCGCGTGCAGCGCCGGCTGCGGGCGGGCGACATGTGGGCGTTCGACAACCGCCGCGTGCTGCATGCGCGCACCGAGTTCGATCCGTCTACCGGCCGCCGGCACCTGCAGGGCTGTTACGTCGATCGCGATGAACTGCTGTCGCGGTGGCGCGTGCTGTCGCGTTCGGCGCCTGTCGCGGCCACGTCGCGCTGACGGGCGCGCGCGGTTTCGTCCTGCTCGTACGCATTCCTCGCCGATGAAAAAACACCCGGACGCCAGGCGCCCGGGCGAAGCCCCCCGTTGCCGGGCGGCGGAGGTATGCGTTTCATCAAAAAGAACGAGCCCCGCAAGGGGGCTCGTCCTGACTTTCGTGCTTCATCGCGCGACGCGCGGCGCCCGCCGAGGGCGCATCGGCTTACTGGCCGAAGAAGATCGAGTCGCGAGCGTTCGACGATGCAGCCGGGGCGCCCGAGTGGACGGCCGGAGCCGGTTGTGCGCCGTAGCCGCTGGTGTCGGCACCATGAACACGCGCTTCGGCGCTCTGGATGTCGTTCGGGTAGTACGGGCTTGCCACGCCCGGCTTGTAGCCGGCTTGTTCGAGCTGGACCAGTTCGTTGCGCACTTGAGCGCGGGTCACGGTGCTTTGAGCGAATGCGCCAAACGAAGCGGACAGGGCGGCAGCGGCAACGACTGCGGAAACGAGCGATTTCATGATGACCTCCGGTGTTTTATTGAGTTCGCTCTCGACACCATGTCTTAAGCGATTGATCAAATCTTAGTCATCGGAAGGTTCAGGGTAAACGCTGGTTTTGACGATAAATTGTTTCCTGGGTGGTAACAGTCGCGCGTCGAATCAGGCTTTCAACCGGCTTTCTTTCCGGTTGGTGCAACAAGTATCGCGAATATTGCGGACGGCGAAGCGCGGTTCAGCGCACCTCGGCCGCCGTGTCGAACGACCGGCCCGGCGCGCGTCCGGCCGGTGCGCCCGAACTGAGGAAACGCACGCCCGTCGCCGCTTCCGAGGCTTCCCACAGCAGCGCCGCGGAGGCCACGTCGCGCGCCGCTCGGGGCACGCTCGCGGGCGCCGGCAGCCCGCGCGACTCGAACCAGCCGGACGG
>NZ_JAAGPC010000427.1:0-1158 GCF_017104595.1 Burkholderia sp. Tr-20390
CAGCGCCGGTTCGCGCGGTCGCCGCGCGCGGCGTGCCGTACGGCGTCGCGCTCGCGCTCGGCGGCACGCTGGCCGTCTGGGCGTCGTTTCCATACACGGTTTCGCTTACCTAGCCGGGGGGACGCACGCCGCCATGCCCAAACCGCTGAGACTGGCCGTGCTCGTCGTTGCCGCCGGCATCGGTGCGTTCATCCTGCGCGAGCTGTACGTCGCCGCGTCGACGCCGTCGGTGCCCGCCGAAACGGATCAGGCGCGCGTGCGGGTCGCCGCCGCCGATTTGCCGGAAGGGCTGCTGCTGCGCGACAACGATCTCGCGTGGAAGCGCATGCCGCGCGCGCAGGTGCCGGCCGGCGCATTCGTCGAGTCGCAGCCGGGCGCGGACCTGAAGGGCGCGCTGCTGCGCAACCACGTCGGCGCGGGCGCACCGATTCGCGTCGAGAACGTGATACCGGCCGGCGCGCCGGATTTTCTCGCGGCCGCGCTGCAACCCGGCATGCGCGCGATCTCGGTGCCGGTCGACGACGTGTCCGGCAACGCGGGGCTGATCCAGCCGGGCGACTTCGTCGACGTGTTGCTGACGCAGCAGATCGGCGGCTCGGCGACGTCGCCCGGCACGTTCGAAGCGGAGACCGTGGTGCGGCGTGCGCGCGTGCTCGCGGTCGGCTCCGAGTTCCAGCGCGCGAAGGCGCCCGCGAGCGCACCGGACGCGACGGCCCGCGCCCGCACGGTCACGCTCGAGGTCGCCCCGCGCACCGCGCAGGTCGTGCTGGTGGCGACCCGCCTCGGCTCGCTGTCGCTCGCGCTGCGCAGTTTCGCGACGAGCGACCGGCGGCAGCCGGCAGGCGGCGACGCGCAGGAGCCCGATACGCAGCCCGTGTGGGCCGGCGACGTGTCGCGCGCGGCCCGCGAGGCCGCACGCGAACCGTCCGCCAGGCCGGAGTCGGGCGCGCGGCCGGCGTGGCGGAGCAACGCGGTCGTGATCTATCGCGGTTCGTCGGTCGACGACGGATCGCGTGGCGGCGGCACCGGCACGCCGGGCGATCCGAAGAGCGTCGTGTAGGGCAGGAGTGTATGGCATGGGGGAGATGCTCGGGGGCGCGGTATGATGCACAATCATAGTGACACCTATCGCCCTCGTTGTGTAGCTGCATCTCGCAA
>NZ_JAAGPC010000428.1:0-1153 GCF_017104595.1 Burkholderia sp. Tr-20390
CGCTGCTGCGCGTGCTCGTTGCGCTCCAGCGCCGCGATCTGCTGGTCGTACGTGCCGCGTGCGGCCAACCCGTCCGCCACGTCGCGGAACGCCGACTGGATCGCCTTCTCGTAGTTCGCGATCTCGATGCGCTTTTGCACGTGCGCAAGATCGAGGTTCGCGATGTTCGCGCCGCCTTCGAAGATCGGCAACGCGATGCTCGGCGCGAACGACCACGCCGCCGTGCCGGCCTTGAACAGGCCACCGAGCGTCGGGCTCGCGGTGCCGAACGCGCCCGTCAGCGAGATCTTCGGGAAGAACGCCGCGCGTGCCGCACCGATGTTCGCGTTCGCCGCCAGCAGCGACTGCTCGGCCTGCATCACGTCCGGACGACGCGTGAGCAAATCCGACGGCAACCCGGCCGGCACGTCCGTCAGCAGGTTCTGCGCGTCGAGCGGCATGCCCGCCGGCAGATCGTCCGGCAGCGGCTCGCCGATCAGCAGCACCAGCGCGTTCAGCGCCTGCGCGCGTGCCCGTGCTTGCGCCTGCTGGTTCGACAGCGCCTGCTCGACCACTGTCTGCGCCTGACGCAGCTCGAGCTCGGAGCCCGTGCCGTTGTCGAACTGCAGCTTCGTCAGGTTGTACGAGTCCTGCGCCGTCTTCAGCGTGTTCTCCGTGACCTTCAGCAGATCGTCGGTCGACAGCAGCGTCAGGTATTGATCCGCCACCTGCGACACCAGCGAGATCTCAGACGCCTGCCGCGCGTACGACGTCGACAGGTACTGCGCGAGCGCCTGGTCCTTCAGGCTCTGCACCCGGCCGAACAGGTCGAGCTCCCACGACGCCGACAGGCCGACGTTGTAGGTCGTCGTGATGTTCCGGCCCGGCGCCACCGACAGCGCATTCGGCAGGCGCTGACGATTACCGGTACCCGTCGCATCGAGCGTCGGGAACAACCCCGCGCGCGTGATCTGGTACTGCGCACGCGCCGCCTCGATGTTCAGCACCGACACGCGCAGGTCGCGGTTGTTCTTCAGCGCGATCTCGATCAGCCGCTGCAGGCGCGGATCGACGAAGAACTCGCGCCAGCCGATGGCGGTCGCAGCTTGCCCGTTCGCGCTGCGCGCGCCGGCCGCACCCGGCTGCGTCGCGTAGACGCCGCCGGCCGGGTACG
>NZ_JAAGPC010000429.1:0-908 GCF_017104595.1 Burkholderia sp. Tr-20390
TGGCGGCGAACCGCGCCGCCTGCTCCTCGCTGTAGTCCGCGTAGTCCCACGCGGGCGGCGCGGCCTCCGGCGCGCGCCCCTGGCTCGCCGCGCCGTACAGCGACGCGAGATCCTGCGCGATCAGCCGGAACGACCAGCCATCGACGACGATGTGATGGAACGACATCAACAGGCACGCGCGGCGCGGCCCGAGTTCGAGCAGCCGCGCGCGGAACAGCGGCGGCCGCGCGAGATCGAACGGCTCCGCCCGCAGCGCGTCGCGATGCTGCGCGATGAACGCGCGCAGCGCGTCGTCCGTGTCGTCCGTGTCGCGTGCGTACGCATGGATCGACAGCGCGACCGCCGCGTCGGCATGCACGTGCTGCTCGCCGCCGCCGTCCGGCCCTTCGTGGAACGACGTGCGCAGCACCGGATGGCGCGCGACCAGCCCGCCGAGCGCCGCGTGCAGCGCCGCGCGGTCGACGTCGCCGTGCAGATGCAGGCATTGCGGCAGGTGGAAGACCGAACCGCCCATGCCGAGCCGTTCGAGCGTCCACAGCCGGCGCTGCTGGAACGACATCGGCGCGCGGCGCGGCCCGGCGGCCGGCCGGCCATCCGGCGTCGTTGCCGCCCGCTCGGCGGGTTGCGCGGGTTCGGCCTGCATGTGAATCGCGCAGGCCAGCCCGTCGATCGTCGGCGCACTGAAGAACGCCTCGAGCGTCAGCTCCGCATTCAGCCGCTCGTGAATCCGCGCGAGCACGCGCCCGGCCAGCAGCGAATCGCCGCCCAGCGCGAAGAAATCGTCGGTCGGCGTGATCCGCTCATGGCCGAGGCATTCCGTCCAGATGCGCGTCAGCGCATGCCGCACGTCGTCGGTTTCGACCGCCGCGGCGCGCGGGGTGTCGACCGCAACCGGTGCGGCAACCGGT
>NZ_JAAGPC010000430.1:0-891 GCF_017104595.1 Burkholderia sp. Tr-20390
GTCAGCGTGCCGGCGACGCCGGCGAAGAACGACGCGCAGGTGACCATCGCGAGCCGCACGCGGCGCGGATCGGACCCGAGCGCGGCGACGCGCACCGGGTTGTCGCGCACCGCATTCGCGAGCCGCGCGAGCGGCGTGCGCGTCAGCGCGTGCATCGCCCACGCCGACGCGAGGCACCACGCGGCGATCACCGCATACGCCTGGACGGGTGCGCCGAAATGCCAGGCGCCCCACGGTGTGCCGCTCGCGCGGTCGATCGGCACGCCGCCGATTCCGCCGAACCAGGCCGGCACGCTCCACGCGGCGGCCGCGACGCATTCGCCGAGCCCGAGCGTGATCATCGCGAACGCGGTGCCCGCACGGCGCGTCGCGAGCAGCCCGGCGACGAAGCCGAAACCGGCACCGGCCACGCCGCCGACGAGCGGCAACAGCGGCAGCGGGCCGCCAAAGTGGTTGAACCAGTGCGCGGCCGCGAACGCACCGAGGCCCGCGAACGCCGCGTGCCCGAACGACAGCAGCCCGGTCGTGCCGAGCTGCAGGTTGTACGACAGGGCGAGCACGACGAGCGCGGCCGTCTGCGCGAGATAGCCGAGCACCGCGCCATGCGGCCACAACCACGCGGGCAGCACGACGCAGGCGGAGAACAGAGACCAGCGCACGACGCCGGCGAGCATGCGGTTACGCATCGGCACGCTCGCCGAACAGCCCGCGCGGCCGCGCGACCAGCACCGCGACGAGCAGCAGGTACGGCACCAGCGGCGCCAGCTGCGCGATCGACACCGCGGCCACGCTGTCGGGCAGCGCGATGCCGGCCCATTCCGCGAGGTCGCGCAGCGACGTGTCGCTCGCGGCCGCGACGGTCTGCGCGAAGCCGACCGCGAGCGACGCCGC
>NZ_JAAGPC010000431.1:0-844 GCF_017104595.1 Burkholderia sp. Tr-20390
CTGCGCGCGCGACGCGCCGAGCGCGCGCAGCAGCGCGGACTCGCGCACCCGCTCGTCGCGCGTGCCGGCGAGCGCCGTGTACAGCACGAGCACGCCGGCCGCGAGCGTGAACATGAACAGGAACTGCACCGCGCCGACCACCTGCAGCATCATCCGCTGCAACTGCGCGAGGATCGGCGCGACGTCGATCGCGGTCAGGTTCGGATAGCGCGCGATCAGCGGATCGAGCAGCGCGGCATTCGATGCCGGCAAATGGAAGCTCGTCAGGTACACGGCCGGGAAATCCTTCAGCACCGGCGGCGGCATCAGCACGAAGAAATTGACGCGGAACGAACCCCAGTCGAGCTTGCGCACGCTCGTGATCGGCGCGTCGACCGTCAGCCCCGTCACGTCGAAGCGCAGCACGTCGCCCGGCTTCACGTTCAGCGTCTTCGCGAGGCCCGCCTCGATCGAGATCTGCGGCGTCGCCGCGGTGCCGAACCAGTCGCCTTCGACGATCCGGTTGTCGGACGGCAACCGGGTCGTATAGGACAGGTTGAACTCGCGGTCGACGAGCCGGCGCGCCTCCTCGGACGGGTAGGCGTCCGGATTCACCGGCTTGCCGTTGATCGCGACGAGGCGGCCGCGCACCATCGGCTCGGGCACCGCGTCGCGCACGCCGTGCGCGGCCAGATAGGCCGCGACGTCGGCGCGCTGGTCGGGCTGGATGTCGATCAGGAACTGATTCGGCGCATCGGGCGGCGTCGACTGCTGCCAGCCCGCGACGAGGTCGTTGCGCGTGATCGCGATCAGCAGCAGGCACATCAGGCCGAGCGCGAGCGCGGTGATCTGCAGCGCGCTCGCC
>NZ_JAAGPC010000432.1:0-855 GCF_017104595.1 Burkholderia sp. Tr-20390
CGCGGCGGCGCGGCGTCGAAGCGCTCGGCGAGCGCGTTCATGTCCGCGCGGTTCGCGAGGCGCAGGAGCTCCGCGTAGGTGGCGGCGGCCACCGGCAGCCGTCGCCCGGGGCACGACACGAAGAAGCGCCCGGTGGCCGGATCGGCGTCGAGCGTGATGTCGCCGGCCGCGAGCGCTTCACCGTACGGCGTGCCGAGGCAGGGCAGCAGCACCTTGCCGTCGAGCGCCGCGTCGGGCGGATGCCAGTCGATGTCGAAGTGGTGCGCGTACGGGCTCGCGGGGCCCCATTCGAGCACGTCGTTCCACCAGCCGTTCGACGAACCGCCGACGCCCATGTGGTTCGGCACGATGTCGACGATCACGCCCAGCCCGTGCGCGCGCAACGCATCGACGAGCCGGACGAAACCGGCTTCGCCGCCGAGCTCGGGGTTGAGCGTGCCGTAATCGACGGTGTCGTAGCCGTGCCGCGAACCGGGTTCGGCCGTCGCGACCGGCGACAGGTACAGGTGGCTCACGCCGAGCCGCGCGAAATAGCCGGCGTGCGCGGCCGCGTCGTCGAACGTGAAGCCCGCATGCAGCTGCAGTCGCAGCGTCGCGCGTGGCGTCATGGGCCGGGCTCCCGCGAACCGCGTGCGCGCACCACGGCCGCGATGCGGTCGCGCACGTCGGCGTCGAACAGCGTGTCGATCGCGCGCGGCAGGCGCTGCCGCCAGTTCGGGTGCCCGCAGGGCGGCCCCGGCAGGTTCGGCTGCGTGTCCAGCGCCAGCAGGTCCTCGAGCGGCAGGATCGCGAGCGGCGACGGGCTGCGCGCGACGTACGCGAGTATCTCGGCGACCGGCGGCGCATCAGCCGGCC
>NZ_JAAGPC010000433.1:0-706 GCF_017104595.1 Burkholderia sp. Tr-20390
CGTGTGCTCTTCCGATCTCGACCTCGCGCGCGACGCGCTGCGCAAGGGGCTGCTGATCGCGCCGGGCGATCCCGAGCTGCTGGCCGAACAAGTGCGCGTGCTGTTGCGGCTCGGCGATGCGAAAGGCGCGCAGGCGTCGCTCGCACGCTTGCAGGCGCAGTCGCCGAATGCGCCCGCCACGCGGCGGGTGGCTGACGAATACCGCGTCGCGACGAGCGGGCGCGGCGAGATGGCACAGATCCGCCTGCTCGCGCGCAGCGGCCGCGCGGACGAAGCGGCCCGGCGGATCGTCGCGCTGTTTCCGAACGGCGCGCCGTCGGGTGCGCTCGGCGCCGAGTATTACCAGATCGTGTCGAATGCGCCGGGCGGACGCGAGCCGGCGATCGCCGCGCTGCGCCGCGCGGTCGCGGCCGATCCGCAGGACACGAGCGCGACGATGGCGCTCGCGCGGCTCCTGAACCAGCGTGCCGACACGCGGCCGGAGGCGAACCGGATCGCCTGGGCGCTCGCGAAGCGCGCCGACGCCGACCATACGGAGGCGATGGCGCTGTGGCGGCGCGTGCTGCAGTCGGCCGGCAGCGATCCCGCATATCTCGATGCACTGCATGCGTATCTCGTGCTCGTGCCGGACGATACCGAATTCGTCGACCGCGTCGCGGAACTGGATCGCCAGCGCGACGCGCAGCGCCAGCTCGAACGCAATCCC
>NZ_JAAGPC010000434.1:0-246 GCF_017104595.1 Burkholderia sp. Tr-20390
TGGGCGGCTCATTAAAAAAAAAAAAAAAAAAAAAAACATGGATTTTAGTAAATAATTCAATGAAAAAGATACACTTATTTTAATACTGTCTTCCTATAGTACTAGTCTATTTACTCTTATGTGTCGTCAGTCATGCGTTTTCAGTGTATGTCTGTAGCAGATCGGTTCTCACGTGATGATGACGTGTTGTGCGCTGTTGTTGTCTCATTGCATGACTTAAGCCTGACTACAGTGCTGCGCCTGACA
>NZ_JAAGPC010000435.1:0-237 GCF_017104595.1 Burkholderia sp. Tr-20390
TGCACAGAAACGCTACACATGTTACTATTGCATACACACGTCCACTGTGTCGCCAATCACGCTTATGTGGCTGTGTGCGCAACACTGTATACATTTATTGCGGTATTGTCAGATTGCGTAGATATTTCGAATCATATTAAAATTACATCCCACTATTGATTTCCGTAGTGATTTATCTTTGTTCTCATAGTTATAATCACATCGACACTCATATTGTTTTTTTTTTTTTTTTTTTTT
>NZ_JAAGPC010000436.1:0-573 GCF_017104595.1 Burkholderia sp. Tr-20390
CGACGCGCGAATGGCAGCGCCGCGGCGCGCTCGCGTGGGCGCTCACGCCGTTCGCGTGCGTGTTCGGCGTATGCGCGGCGCTGCGGCGCACCGCCTACGCGCAAGGCTGGAAGAAGCCGGTCGACGTCGGCGTGCCCGTCGTCGTGGTCGGCAACGTGACCGTCGGCGGCACCGGCAAGACGCCGACCGTGATCGCACTCGTCGACGCGTTGCGCGCGGCCGGCTTCACGCCCGGCATCGTGTCGCGCGGCTACGGTGCGAACGTGAAGACGCCGACCGCCGTCACACCCGCGTCGCGCGCCGGCGCGGGCGGCGACGAACCGCTCCTGATCGCACGCCGCACCGGTGCGCCCGTCTGGGTCTGCCCGGATCGCGTCGCGGCCGCGCAGGCGCTGCGCGCCGCGCATCCGGACGTCGACGTGATCGTCAGCGACGACGGCCTGCAGCACTACCGCCTCGCGCGCACGGTCGAGCTCGTCGTGTTCGACCACCGGCTCGGCGGCAACGGCTTCCTGCTGCCGGCCGGCCCGCTGCGCGAGCCGCTGTCGCGGCACCGCGACGCCACGCTCGTCA
>NZ_JAAGPC010000437.1:0-748 GCF_017104595.1 Burkholderia sp. Tr-20390
TGCGGCCGCTTCGCAAGCCGCGCTGCCGACCGATACCCAATCGACCGAGATCCGCAAGGCGATGCAGGACGCCTCCGCGTATATCCGCGGCCTCGCGCAACTGCGCGGGCGCAATGCCGAATGGGCCGAGCGCGCGGTGCGCGAGGCCGTGAGCCTGTCGGCGAGCGAGGCGCGCGCGCAGCATGTGGTCGACCTGATCGCGCAGGATCCGGCCGATCTCGCCCGCCAGCTCGACGGCCATAGCGTGACGACCACCGCCGGCACGGTGCGGCTCGCGACCGCGCATGCGCCGCTCGTCGTGGTCGAGCCCGACTGGCGCAGCCGCTTCCTGGCGATCATCGCCGACCCGAACGTCGCGCTGATCCTGCTGACGATCGGCATCTACGGCCTGTTCTTCGAGTTCGCGAACCCCGGCTTCGTGCTGCCGGGCGTCGCCGGCACGATCTGCCTGCTGGTCGGGCTGTTCGCGATGCAGTTGCTGCCGATCAGCTATGCGGGCCTCGGCCTCGTGCTGCTCGGTCTCGGCTGCCTGGTCGCCGAAGCGTTCCTGCCGACCTTCGGCGTGCTCGGGTTCGGCGGGATCGTGTCGTTCACGATCGGCGCGCTGATGCTGATCGACACCGACGTGCCCGGCTACGGGATTCCGTGGCCCGTGATCGCGAGCCTCGCGCTCGGCGGCGGGCTGCTCGTCGCGGGCGTATCGAGCGTCGCGCTGCGCGCGCGCCGCCGCCCGGTCGTGACGGGCGCC
>NZ_JAAGPC010000438.1:0-981 GCF_017104595.1 Burkholderia sp. Tr-20390
CGCGGCACCGGAAGAAAAGGCGCGCGGCATCACGATCAACACGGCACACGTCGAGTACGAAACGGCTAACCGCCACTACGCACACGTCGACTGCCCGGGCCACGCTGACTATGTGAAGAACATGATCACGGGCGCAGCGCAGATGGACGGCGCGATCCTGGTTTGCTCGGCAGCAGACGGCCCGATGCCGCAAACGCGTGAGCACATCCTGCTGGCACGTCAGGTTGGCGTTCCGTACATCATCGTGTTCCTGAACAAGTGCGACATGGTGGACGACGCTGAACTGCTCGAGCTGGTCGAGATGGAAGTTCGCGAACTCCTGTCGAAGTACGACTTCCCGGGCGACGACACGCCGATCGTGAAGGGTTCGGCCAAGCTGGCGCTGGAAGGCGACACGGGCGAGCTGGGCGAAGTGGCGATCATGAGCCTGGCCGACGCGCTGGACACGTACATCCCGACGCCGGAGCGTGCAGTTGACGGCGCGTTCCTGATGCCGGTGGAAGACGTGTTCTCGATCTCGGGCCGTGGTACGGTCGTGACGGGTCGCGTTGAGCGCGGCATCGTGAAGGTCGGCGAAGAAATCGAAATCGTCGGTATCAAGCCGACGGTGAAGACGACCTGCACGGGCGTTGAAATGTTCCGCAAGCTGCTGGACCAAGGTCAAGCAGGCGACAACGTTGGTATCCTGCTGCGCGGCACGAAGCGTGAAGACGTGGAGCGTGGCCAGGTTCTGGCGAAGCCGGGTTCGATCACGCCGCACACGCACTTCACGGCTGAGGTGTACGTGCTGAGCAAGGACGAAGGCGGCCGTCACACGCCGTTCTTCAACAACTACCGTCCGCAGTTCTACTTCCGTACGACGGACGTGACGGGCTCGATCGAGCTGCCGAAGGACAAGGAAATGGTGATGCCGGGCGACAACGTGTCGATCACGGTGAAGCTGATCGCTCCGATCGCGATGGAAGAAGGTCTGCGCTTCGC
>NZ_JAAGPC010000043.1:0-55876 GCF_017104595.1 Burkholderia sp. Tr-20390
CCTGCGCAGCCACTATGAAGAGCGCTACGGCAAGAAGTTCATCCCCGAAGGGATGACGATCCAGGACACGGGCGTGACCTACGAGGAGCTCGAACCGCATTTCGACTTCGCCGAGAAGGTGTTCGGCCGGTCGGGGCCAGCGGCGCGCGCGGGGCGGCCGGTGCTGCACCGGCGGCGGCGCTGCGCATGCCTGCCTTGGGATCGAGGACGAACTGGACTTCGATCGGCGCGCTCCAGAATTCGCGGGCCAGATCGCTGATCCGTCCCGAAAACTGGCTCTTGACCCAGTCCAGCTTGAAGCGGTTCGGCGCGGCGATGGACAGCGTGTTCGCCGACGCATCGAAGGCCACCGGGGCCAAGGGTTTGATCCACGTCACGTACTGCTGGGGCGTCAGCTCGCGCTCCAGCAGTGCGGAACAGTGTTGCCAGAAATCGTTCATCAAGTAACTGTCGTTTTTTGCGTGCACAGCGCGGCTCGCCGGCGCCCTTGTCGCGGTAGCGCAACAAGGCCCGAAGCGGTCGTGCGAGCGTGCCTCGGACGCCTGCATCACAGTGTTGGAGGGGCAGGCGCGAGCCGAAGCGGCGTGCGGGATTCTTGGAGATAAGGCGAGATTCTACCGCCAAACGCGGCCACAGAGCGAGTTATCCACAGGCCGGTTGTGTGAGGCGCGGGGCCGGATCGCTCGGGGCGTGCACAGGCGAGCGACTCCTAAAGTATTGACCGTCAACGGAAAAACGGTTTAAATAGCGGGTTCCGCGAAAACCAATCCTGTATTCCCGGCGATTGCGTTCGCCCGAATGCCTCCGGTTAAGGGCACGCGGTCCCCTGAATTTCGACATTCTCGAACAAGTGAGAACATCATGAAACGTACTTACCAACCGTCCGTGACGCGCCGCAAGCGCACCCATGGCTTCCGTGTCCGCATGAAGACGGCAGGTGGCCGCAAGGTCATCAACGCTCGCCGCGCGAAGGGCCGCAAGCGCCTCGCCATCTAAGGCAGGTTGCGCGCTGTGTCCGCCGTCCGCAGTCCTGCGGAAGGTGCCGTCGAGCCGGGTGCGAATCCGTCGCAGACGAAAGCCGCCTTCCCGAAAGCTGCGCGACTTCTGAAAACGGATGAATTTTCATCCGTTTTTCGTTTGCGTCCCTGGCGGCGCTCCGCGCACTTCGTGATTTACGGCAAGCCGACCGGTCAGCCCGCGCGTCTGGGGCTCGTCGTCGGCAAGAAGTATGCGCCGCGTGCGGTGACGCGTAACCTCGTGAAGCGGCTGGCGCGCGATCAGTTTCGCCTGCGCCGGGCCGAATTCGCCGGTTACGACCTGCTGCTGCGGCAGCACACGCGCTTCGACAAGAAAGCGCTGCCGAGCGCGGCTTCCGCCCCGCTCGCGGCGATGTGCGCGGCCGAGATTCGCGAACTGCTCGACAGGGCAGTCCGGGAGATCGCCCGCCGTGCGTCGAAGCCCGCGTCCGAGTGACGCATCCGTGCCCGGTGCGGCGTTCGCGCCTGCCCGGCCGGTTTTGACGCGGCGTTGAACGGCGCCGCCCAAGGTATGGAAACGGTATTGATCGCCTTGCTGCGCTTCTACAAGGTTGCCGTGAGCCCGATGCTCGGCAACCGTTGCCGTTTTTATCCTTCCTGTTCGGATTACGCGCGCGAGGCAATCCAGTATCATGGCGCCGCGCGCGGCACGTATCTCGCCGTCAGGCGCGTGTGCCGATGCCATCCGTTTTCCGCGGGCGGCATCGACCTCGTCCCGCCGCCCAACTCCGACACTCGCGCTCGCGGCGAAGCCGACGCGCGGTCCCATCGACTCTGAGACAACGCATGGATATCAAACGCACCGTCCTATGGGTGATCTTCTTCATGTCAGCTGTCATGCTGTACGACAACTGGCAGCGCGACCATGGACGCCCGTCGATGTTCTTCCCGAGTGCCACGCAGACGGCCCCCGCGGCCGCTGCCGGCGGCGCATCGGGCACGGGCGCGACGACGACGACCGCAGGTGAAGTGCCTGCCGCCGCAGCCGGCGCCGCACCGTCGACGACGGCACCGGCCGCCCAGGCGCAGCTCGTGAAGTTCTCGACCGACGTGTATGACGGCGAAATCGACACGCGCGGCGGCACGCTCGCGAAGCTGACGCTGAAGAAGCAGGGCGACGGCAAGCAGCCCGACCTGTACATCACGCTGTTCGACCACACGGCCGGCCACACGTATCTCGCACGCTCGGGCCTGCTCGGCGGCGATTTCCCGAACCACAACGACGTCTACACGCAGCTGAATCCTGGCACGACGTCGCTGACGGGTGACCAGAACGCGCTGAAGCTGTCGTTCGAATCGCCGGTGAAGGGCGGCGTGAAGGTCGTGAAGACCTACACGTTCACGCGCGGCAGCTACGTGATCGGCGTCGACACCAAGATCGACAACGTCGGCACGGCACCGGTCACGCCGACGGTCTACATGGAACTGGTGCGCGACAACACGGCCGTCGAAACGCCGATGTTCTCGCATACGTTCCTCGGGCCGGCGGTCTACACGGACGCGAAGCATTTCCAGAAGATCAACTTCAGCGACCTCGACAAGAACAAGGCCGATTACGTGACCTCTGCCGACAACGGCTGGGTCGCGATGGTGCAGCACTACTTCGCGTCGGCCTGGATTCCGCAGCAGGGCGTGAAGCGCGACATCTACGCTGAGAAGATCGACCCGACGCTGTACCGCGTCGGCGTGAAGCAGCCGGTCGCCGCGATCGCGCCGGGCCAGTCGGCCGACGTGCAGGCACGCCTGTTCGCCGGTCCGGAAGAAGAGCGCATGCTCGAAGGCATCGCGCCGGGCCTGGAACTCGTGAAGGACTACGGCTGGGTGACGATCATCGCGAAGCCGCTGTTCTGGCTGCTCGAGAAGATCCACGGCTACATCGGCAACTGGGGCTGGTCGATCGTGCTGCTGACGATCCTGATCAAGGCCGTGTTCTTCCCGCTGTCGGCGGCGAGCTACAAGTCGATGGCGCGCATGAAGGAAATCACGCCGCGCATGCAGGCGCTGCGCGAACGCTTCAAGAGCGATCCGCAGAAGATGAACGCCGCGCTGATGGAGCTGTACAAGACCGAGAAGGTCAATCCGTTCGGCGGCTGCCTGCCGGTCGTGATCCAGATCCCGGTGTTCATCTCGCTGTACTGGGTGCTGCTCGCGTCGGTCGAAATGCGCGGTGCGCCGTGGGTGCTGTGGATTCACGACCTGTCGCAGCGCGATCCGTTCTTCATCCTGCCGGTGCTGATGGCTGTCTCGATGTACGTGCAGACGAGCCTGAACCCGACGCCGCCGGATCCGGTCCAGGCGAAGATGATGAAGTTCATGCCGATCGCGTTCTCGGTGATGTTCTTCTTCTTCCCGGCCGGCCTCGTGCTGTACTACGTCGTGAACAACGTGCTGTCGATCGCACAGCAGTACTACATCACGCGCAAGCTCGGCGGGGCCAAGAAGAAACCAGCCTGACGCCCGTTGCACACGCGGGGCGGCGCGTTCGCCCCGCGATGCACGAAAAAAAGCCGCATGGTTCGCCCATGCGGCTTTTTGCTTTTTGCGGGTCCGGTAGTGCGGGTTCAGCCCTTCTTCGCTTCGCCCGAGTCGCCGTAGAACTGCTCGACCAGCTCCTGCACGAGGTAGCGATGGTGCGGCGACAACGCTTCGATCTTCGACGCGAGTTCGATCGTCTCGGGCGTCGGCGGATAGCGCTCGTCGCGCGGCAGCGGTTGCGGCGTCGGGTGTTCGATCACGCTCGGCGACGGGCCGTAATGCAGCCAGTGGACTTCGACGCGCAGCCATTCGGCGAGCGTGACGAGTTTGTCCGACGTCGGGATCGTGCGGCCCGTCAGCCACTTGTGCGCGGTTTGCGGCGAAACGGGCTGTGCTCCGCGGTGACGCAGATTGAATCGGTTCGCCAGCTCAGTCGCACCGGTGACCTTCTCCGGGCTGCGCCGCAGGGCGAATTTCAGGCGTTCCGAGAACGCGGCTTTTTCTTCGGATGTCGGCATGGGGGAGATTGTGCAATTCCACCGTCGCCTCTCAGACAACCATTTGAGCTAAACATATCTCGTTCAGACGAATCCCGGTCTTGATCGAGGTGGGCGTCGGAATTAAGGGCCGCATTGTTAGGCCGCTCCAGCAGGCATACTCGTCCGAAACGGTGGCTGCGACATGGCGCCGGGCTGATACCCGGCTTATCCCCGGCGGGATAAATTCGAGCGTGTCCGAATCCTGCGCGGCGGCCGGTGACGTGTGTGCCGGCACGCTACAATGCCGGCGTTCCGATGCCTGAAGTGTTGCGCGGGCGCACCATATTCGCTGATTACCCGATTCATCCCATCTATCCGATTCCCATGCTCGCTACCGATTCCGATCCGATCGTCGCCATTGCCACTGCTGCCGGCCGGGGTGGCATCGGGGTCGTCCGCGTGTCGTTCGGGCGCGGCGGCGAGGCGGCCGCGTTGCCGCTGATCGACGCGTTGTGCGGGCAGAAGCTCGCCCCGCGCCACGCGAGCTACGTGCCGTTCCTCGACGAGCACGCCGCGCCGCTCGACCGCGGGATCGCGCTGTATTTCCCGGCGCCGCATTCGTACACCGGCGAGCACGTGCTCGAGCTGCAGGGGCACGGCGGGCCGATCGTGATGCAGCTGCTGCTGCAGCGCTGCCTGGATGCGGGGCGCGGTTTCGGGCTGCGGCTCGCGGAGCCCGGCGAATTCACACGGCGTGCGTTCCTGAACGACAAGCTCGACCTCGCGCAGGCCGAGGCCGTTGCCGACCTGATCGAGGCGAGCACCGAAGCCGCCGCGCGTTCGGCCGGGCGTTCGCTCGACGGCGCGTTCTCGCGGCAGATCCATGCGCTCGTCGACGACGTGATCACGCTGCGGATGCTGGTCGAGGCGACGCTCGATTTTCCGGAAGAGGAGATCGATTTCCTGGAGGCGGCCGACGCGCGCGGCAAGCTCGCGAAGATCCGCGCGCAGCTCGTGCACGTGCTGGGTGATGCGCGGCAGGGGGCGCTGCTGCGCGAAGGGCTGTCGGTCGTGCTGGCGGGGCAGCCGAACGTCGGCAAGTCGTCGTTGCTGAATGCGCTGGCTGGCGCGGAGCTGGCGATCGTCACGCCGATCGCGGGCACGACGCGCGACAAGGTCGCGCAGACGATCCAGGTCGAAGGAATTCCGCTGCACATCATCGACACGGCGGGGTTGCGCGAGACGGAGGACGAGGTTGAGCGGATCGGCATTGCGCGCACGTGGAGCGAGATCGAGCGGGCGGATGTCGTGCTGCATCTGCTGGATTCGCGCACGGGGATGACGGCGGATGACGAAACGATCGCGGCGCGGTTCCCGGGTGGCGTGCCGGTGGTGCGCGTGCTGAACAAGACGGATCTGACCGGTGTGGCGGCGTGCGTCGAGCATCCGGCGGCGGAAGGCGATTTGACCGAGGTGCATCTGTCCGCGAAGCGCGGCGACGGGATCGACATGCTGCGTGCGGAGCTGCTGCGGATTGCAGGGTGGCAGGCGGGGGCCGAGGGCGTTTATCTTGCGCGCGAGCGGCATTTGATCGCGCTGCGGGCTGCGCAGGAGCATCTCGCGCAGGCGGCGGATCATGCGGAGCAGAGGGCGCAGTCGCTCGATCTGTTTGCCGAGGAATTGCGGCTCGCGCAGGAGCAGCTCAATGCGATTACCGGGGAATTCACTTCGGATGATCTGCTGGGGGTGATTTTCAGCAGGTTTTGTATTGGCAAGTAATGCCCGCGCATTTGCAGTTCGACAGCCCTTCGTGGCTCGTCATTCGTTTTTGATTGAATCCCGTCGCGCTGCCGACGCTGGCCGTTCGCACTACGCCGAGGGCTCCCATGTCAATCAATCCGACTGAACGCAACGCCATTCTTCGCGCCGTCTTTGCCGACGACGCGCCGTATCCCGACCTGACGCCCCGTCACGTCGCGCTGATGAGAAAGTTGCGCGTCGGGTGGCTGCCGGTCGAATCGGGCGCGCCGGCCATCGTTCCCGAGCAGCCGCTGACGGGAGACGGCGCGACAATCGATGTTGCCAAGGCGATCCTCGAAACCGACGATGACGTGCTGGCCATTCGCACGCTGGCAGAACTCGGCCACGTGTTACCCGAATTCGTCACGGCCGTGGGCGAGTTGGCGCCGGGACAATACGCGATCCCCGAGGAATTGCGCGATGCGTTCGATTACCCGGAAAGCGGTGTCGATGCGTCGGGGCGTTTCGATTTTCGCGCCGAGCATCTCGCGATCCTGCAGGGAACCATCTGGAGAACGCTCGACGATTACTCGATCGACGCGGTGTTGGAGATGGATGACTTCTGGCCGCTGTCTTACATCGACGGCAAGCGGCCGTACGGGGAGTGCACGTACATCCAGATCGACATGGCCGAACTACTGGGCGAGCCCTACCAGTTCGACACCGAACGCAATCTGATCGAAGACGCTGAAAAGGACGCGCGCCTCGAGCGTCTCCACTACGAAACGCGAGCAGCGCTACAGATATTTCTGACGCATGCCGTGCTGACCAAGCCGGCCTGATCGCGCGAGAGGGGCCGGCTCGCCCCATCCGGACCCTCACCCACATCAGTCCCAATGACGATGATGGTGGTAATACCCATCCCCGTAATACCCGCCACCATCCGGCACCACGATACAGCCGCTCAACAGCACGGCGACACCGGCAATCAGCAAAAGGGTCTTCTTCATCGCGTTCACCTGCATGGGTTCAATATGAAACCCAGCATAGCGAGCGCCCGCAACACCGGCTGTAAGCGATCGTTTCCCTGCTGCGCAATCCGTAACGGCGGATTATTCCGGTCACAATGACCGTAACAAATCCCCGAAGAATCCCTGAAACCGCAGACGTTTTCAGGCGGTGACGACCCTGTTTCGCCCTGTATCCTTCGCACGATACAGCGCGGCATCGGCGGCTTCGATCAACGCATCGGGTGTCGACAGATCGTCGGGCGACACGGTCGCGCAGCCGACGCTCACGCTCACGCGTCCGGCGGGTGCGGTCGGCATCGCGAGATCGAGCCGCAGCACCGCTTCGCGCGCTTCCTCGGCGACCAGCCGCGCACCGCGCGCCCCCGTGTTCGGCAGCACGATCGCGAACTCCTCGCCGCCGTAACGCGCGACCATGTCCGCCGGCCGCCGCACCGCGCCGGTCAGCGCATTCGCGACCGCGATCAGGCACGCGTCGCCCTTCACGTGGCCGAACGCGTCGTTGTACGCCTTGAAGCGATCGACGTCGACCATCAGCAGCGACAGCGGTTCGCCTTGCCGTCGCGCCTGCAGGAACAGCGTGTGGAAATGATCGTTGAAGTGCATGCGGTTGAATGCACCCGTCAGGCCGTCGCGTGCGGACGAACGAATCAGCGTCGCGTGCGCCTCGAACAGCCGCTGGTACAGCATCGTCACTTCCCACGCGAGCACGCACACGAGCACGCCGGGCGTGAACATGCTGAACACGCGCGCGAGATACCAGCCGACCGTGAAGCGATGGGTGCTCATCAGGTTCAGCGTCGTGTCGGTGAGGCACGCGAGCACCGCGATCGCGAGCCACAGGTCGAGCGTCGTGCGCAGCCGGCCGGTGGCCAGCACGGCCACGAGCGCCAGCGCATTCAGCAGCCACACGATCAGCGCGACGGCGTTGACGGGCAGCACGGCCGCGTCGCCAGGCGGATGAAACGCGGGCGGCAGCGACACGTTCAGCGCAAACAGGCACAGCAGTCCGGCGACGACCGCCGGTCCGCCGATCAGCGCGACCGTCCACCAGCGTGTCTGCTGCGCGCCGATCGGGGCGCGCGCCAGCCGCTCGCGCGCGAGCAGCGCGACCATCACGAAACCGGGGAAGCCGGCATGCCAGAAGATCCACATCCACGCGGCGCTTTGCGGTTGCGCGCCGAACAGCCCCTGCGGCGCGAACACGCCGGGAAAGGTGAGCAGTTGCAATGCGACGGCGAGCGCGGTGAACGCGTAGGCGCCGCCGAGCGCGCCGAGCACCGGCTGGCGCGTCACGGTGAACTGCGCGCCGAGAAAGAACGCCGCGATGCTCGCGGTGGTGAACACGGTGAGCGCGCACATCGGCATGAACGGCTCGACGGCCGGCAGCTCGACGTTCGCGTGCGGCGCGGCGATCCCGAGCGCGAGCACGATGACGAGCGCCGTCAGGGCGCCGAACCAGAGCTGACGGCGTGTCGTGTGCTGGATCAGGATGCCTTCCATGGAGTTCCCCGGGCACGTAGGCGGAAACGCCCGGTCTTGCGCCGGGCGACAGGCAACCGGCCGCTGCGCGACCGGTGCGGCCTGATCCTATCGCGTTATGGGTGCGCGCTCAAACCCCGAGGCCGGGACCGAAGTTGCCGGCGACCCACCGGGTGACGGCGTTGACGTCCGCGTAGTCCTGTTCGGGCAGGCCGTCGAGCATCGACAGCACCTCGTTGCTGGCGCCGGCGTCGCGTGCGGCATCGACGATCGCATCCTTGTTGGCCGGGTAGCGGACGGTCGCCAGCACGTCGGCGATCTGCAGGTCGATCGTTTCGCTGGGAATGTCGTGCGGAGGTTGGGCGGGCTGGTCGTTCACGGCGGCGTCTCGCGGAGTGAGCGGATCAAGTGGGAATCGGATCGAGGCGAAATTCGGGGGCTTGACAGGGCACGTCACGCTTCACATGCCAGGGCGGCCGGGCCGGCACGCCTCGCGGATGGACGGCAATCGACTCAATGCCCGCGTCGCACGCGGCGCCACGGATGCTTCCAGTCGATGTGCGGTGCGTTTTCGTCGCGCGGATGCTGGCGCCGATGTTCCTGCCAAAGTTCGTCGGAAAACAGCGCCGCGACGATCACGAGCGGCAGCACGAGGAATATTCCGAGTATGACTTGCTCGAACACGATAGCCTCCTTGCGGTGGCAGGAACCCTTGCTCCCATTCTAGGCTCTGAACTTCGCCCGCGTTCAACTTCTTACAGTGCGAAACAGGCCCGGATGCGGCCTTGCCGCACGTGCGCCGGCATCAAAAAGGACATGAACATGCAACTCCAGAACGATACCAACACGCTCGCGCTGCGGCCCCTGGAGCGCCAGGACCTGCGCTTCGTCCACGAGCTGAACAACGACGCAAAGATCATGCGCTACTGGTTCGAGGAGCCGTACGAAACCTTCTCGGAACTGTCACAACTGTACGACCGCCACGTGCACGACCAGCGCGAGCGCCGTTTCGTCGCGGTCGATGCGCAAGACGAACTGGTCGGCCTCGTCGAGCTGATCGAGCTCGACTACATCCATCGACGCGGCGAATTCCAGATCATCATCGCGCCGCAACGCCAGGGGCGCGGCTATGCGGGCCAGGCGACGCGTCTTGCGATCGAATACGCGTTCAAGGTGCTGAACATGCGCAAGCTGTACCTGATCGTCGATACGTCGAATGCGGCGGCGATTCACGTGTACGAGAAATGTGGATTCCAGCACGAGGCCGAATTGAAGGAAGAATTTTTCGGAAACGGCGCGTATCACAACGCTTATCGCATGTGCATTTTTCAGCGCGATTATTTCGAACGCCAGCAAGCTACCCAGAATAAGGCAGGGTAAACACGCTGGCGAAAGGCGCTGGCGGCGGGGCTTTCGCGGGCGCTGAAACCATGCGGCGAAGTACGGATAAATACGGATGCGCTTATACCTGGCATTTTTCTTGTATCAGGTAAATGCGATTCCGCGTTGCGGTAAAGTCGAATCGTTTCGGATGACTTTATGTGCGGCGCATCAAAATGATCCGGATAGCGAAATGGATTATCCAAACCGTTCAATCGCCGCATTGTAACTTTGATGAAAGTCTTGCTGAGTAACGCTTTCCGCCCGGCGGCGCGAGCCCGTTCGTCGGGCGGTGCGCGTCGTCATGTCAGCACGGGGTGAGAAAAACAGGCTGCGCACGGGGTGCGACAATCCGCCGCTATTGCGGTCGCACAACAAATGTGCTTGCTATCGCTTGCCGGTCTTCTAAAGTGAAAAACGCGGGTTCACGATCACCTTTAAACACATAGCTAACCCAAGCCTGGTGCCCGCAAGCCTGGAGACAGAACATGATGAAACGTACCGGTATCCTTTTTGCCCTCGTCGGCGCATTTTGCGCGGTGTCGATTGCCCAAGCCGGCGGCGATTCGGCCGTCAAGCCGAAGCAGGAAATCCAGTTGACGAAGAATGCATGGGGCTGCCTGTCGAAAGACAATCTGGACTCCGTACTGAGTCACGAGCGTGACGGCAAGTCACAGGCGAAGCAGCAATACTTCGACGATTACCGGTGCCTGTCGGTGCCGGAAGGCCAGCGCTTCCGCGTGGTGTCGGTCGACCAGGGCGACGTGCAGTTCGTCAGCGCCGACAACAGCGACCAGCAGGGTCTCTGGACCGATTCGCGCTTCGTCAAGCAGTAACCGTCCATTCAGCGCGCCGTCACACGACGCGCGAGCGCGCCGGCCCGATGAGCCGGCGGCGCGAACCGAACACGGCCCGGCCCATGCCGGGCCGTTGCGCTGTGGGCGGCGCATGACACGCGCCGGACGGCCCGCATTCGGTATCATCACGGCCCGACCGAACCGAATGCCCGCCCGGGCCGACTCCGCATGGCGCTGAAATCCACGATCTACAAAGCCGAACTGCAAATCGCCGACATGGATCGGCATTACTACGCCGATCACGCGCTGACGGTGGCGCGCCATCCGTCCGAAACCGACGACCGGATGATGGTGCGCATCGTCGCGTTCGCGCTGTTCGCGCACGAGCGGCTCGAATTCTGCAAGGGGCTGTCGGACGTCGACGAGCCCGATCTGTGGCAGAAGGACCTGACCGGCGCGATCGACGTCTGGATTGAAGCCGGCCAACCCGACGAGCGGCGCATCTCGAAGGCGGCCGGCCGCGCCGGGCAGGTCACCGTGATCGCATACGGCGGCAAGACGTCGGATATCTGGTGGCAGGGCGTGCGAAGCAAGGTCGAGCGCCTGCGCAACGTGCAGGTGCTGTCGCTGAACGACGGTGTCGCGGCCGCGCTCGGTAAACTCGCGGAGCGCACGATGCGCCTGCAATGCACGGTGCAGGACGGCGCCGCGTGGATCTCGAGCGCCGACCACGATCCGGTGGCGGTCGAGTGGACGGTGCTGAAGGCGCGCGCGGACGCGTGACGGCCCGCGTGCCGGCCGCGTTCAGCCGATCGCGGCCGGCGGCCCCTTGAATTCGAGCATGTTGCCTTCCGGGTCGAACAGGTAGATCGACGGCCCGTAGCCGCCGGCGCCGTAGCGCTCCGCGGGCGCGCCCGGTCGCGCGCCATGCGCGGCGAAATGGGCGATCAACGCGTCGGGATCGAACGGCTCGACGCGCAGGCACAGGTGATCGAGATTGCGTCCCGTGCCGGGCGGGCCGCTGTCGGGACGGTCGATCGGGCCGCCGACCGACAGCAGGTCGATCAGCGCGTCGCCGGCGCGCAGTTGCACGAGGCCCAGATCGGGCTGTTCCTTCTCCACATGGCAGCCGACGGCGTCGCAGTAAAAACGCGTCATCGCGGCCATGTCGGTCACGCGCAGCACGATGTGATCGATCGCGCGGATGGTCGGTTTCATGGGCAAGGCTCTCCTTCGCAGTCCACGAGCATCGAGTGTAGACGCATCGCGCCTGCGCCGCCGGCCGGAACGCGGCACAATCGACGGACGAAAAAAAGCCCGTTCACGCAGAGCGGAACGGGCTTAATCCATATCAGGAGGAGACATGGAGGAGACAGTTCCAACTATACACACGGCGATGGTGCGACGCAATATTCCGAATGCAAAAAAACGTCAGGACGGCGATTTGTCGCATCCGCACTGCAACAAAATGGTGACGGGACGATGACGAAAACCGCGCCGGAACAGCCGGCGCGCGCGTTTTGTCGGATTTATTTTCAGTTGATGCGCCCCGATTATCCGGGGCGAATCACAGAGCAAGATTCAGGGCGCGACGGCACGTGCCGATGTCTAGAGTAGGCACCATCTACACTAGAGAGTGCGAGGTTCAGATGAAAACCGCCTATCCGACCGATGATGCCCGCTGGGGCGCCGTCACCGAGCGCGATCCGCATGCGGACGGCGCGTTCTTCTACGCCGTGAGCACGACCGGCGTGTTCTGCCGCCCGACCTGTGCGTCGCGGTTGCCGCGTCGCGAAAACGTGTCCTTCTTCGCCGATACGGCCGCCGCGCGTGCGGCCGGCTTCCGGCCCTGCAAGCGCTGCCAGCCGGAAGGGCTGCCGCGCGAGCTCGAGATCGTCAACCGCGCGTGCGCGGTGCTCGACGCGCATGCCGAACGGCTCACGCTGCAGCAGTTGAGCGACGCCGTGCACGTGAGCCCGTTTCACCTTCAGCGGCTCTTCAAGCGCGTGGTCGGCGTGTCACCGCGGCAGTACCAGGCCGCGCAACGCGGCGCCGCGCTGCGGCAGGCGCTGCAAAGCGGGCAGCCGGTCACGCAGGCGGCCGTCGACGCGGGCTTCAACTCGCCGTCGCGGCTTTATGCGTCGGTGCCGCGCGAGCTCGGGATGGCGCCGTCGGCGTTTCGCCGGCAGGGCGCGGGGCTGCGGATCGACTATGCGACCGCATCGACGTCACTCGGCACCGTGCTCGTCGCCGCGACCGAGCAGGGCATCTGCCGGATCGCGTTCGGCGACGAGCCGGCCGCGCTCGTCGGCGAGTTGAGGGATGCGTTCGCGCGCGCCGAGCTGGTCGAATCGCAGGCGCGGCTCGCGCCGTTCGTCACGCAGATCCGCGCGTATCTGGATGGCACACGGCACGCGTTCGATCTGCCGCTCGACATCGCGCCGACGGCATTCCAGCAGCGCGTGTGGGAGGCGCTGACGCATATTCCGTACGGCGAAACGCGCAGCTACTCGGAGATCGCCGAGGCGCTGGGTGCGCCGCGCGCGGTACGCGCTGTTGCATCCGCGTGCGCATCGAATCCGGTCGCGCTCGCGATCCCGTGCCACCGCGTCGTACAGAAGGGCGGCGCGCTTTCCGGGTATCGTTGGGGTGTGCGCCGCAAGGCGACGCTGCTCGCGTCCGAAGCGCGTCATGTGCACGACGATCAAACCGAATCCGTTGCGGAGGGCAGCGCAGTTTGAGCATCGCAAAAACAACCATCACCTCCATCGTGAACGGCGGCCATGTGCCGCCGTCCGCGCAAATGGAACTGCGCTTCAATGCGCCTTACGACTGGGCGCGCGTGCTGCGCTTCTTCAGCGGGCGCGCGATTCCGGGTGTCGAGCAGGTCGCGGACGGCGTGTATCGCCGCATCGTCGACCTGCACGGCGATGCCGGCCGGCTCACGGTCGCGAAACATCCGCGCAAGCATTGCCTGGTCGCGACGGTCGAAGGCGCGGTCGCGCGTCATGTCGATGATGCGTTCGCCGTGCGCGTCGCGACGATGTTCGACCTCGGCGCTGATCCGGCCGCCATCGGCAGCGGGCTCGCGCGCGATCCGTGGTTTGCGCCGCTCGTCGAGGCCGCGCCGGGGCTGCGTGTGCCGGGCGCATGGTCGGGGTTCGAGCTGGCCGTGCGGGCAATCGTCGGCCAGCAGGTGAGCGTGAAGGCCGCGACGACGATCGTCGGCCGGCTCGTCGAGCGTGCCGGCGAGCGCGTGGTTCAGGAGGACGACGGCATGCCCGCATGGCGCTTCCCGACGCCCGATGCGCTGGCCGCCTGCGATCTCGACAAGATCGGGATGCCCGGCAAGCGGGTGGCGGCACTGACGGGCGTAGCGCGCGCGGTGGCGGCCGGCGACGTGCCGGTCGATCGCGAGCACGCCGATCTCGCGACGCTGCGCGGTGCGTGGCTCGATCTGCCCGGCATCGGCCCGTGGACCGTCGAATACATCGCGATGCGCGCATGGCGCGATCCGGACGCATGGCCGGCCTCCGATCTCGTGCTGATGCAGTCGATCGCCGCGCGCGATCCGGCGCTCGACCGGCTCGCGACCCAGAAGCACCGCACCGAAGGCTGGCGGCCGTGGCGCGCGTATGCGGCGCTGCATTTGTGGAATGAGGTGGCCGACCGGGCGGGCGGCGCGCGCGGCGGGTGATCGCTGTGGCCTGCGGCCGGGTGCGACCTGGCGAGGCCGCGATGCAACCCGTTGCGCAGGTCATGCCGACCTGCGTAGGCTCACCGCGGGACACCGGACACCGGACACCGGACACCGGACACCGGACACCGGACACCGGACACCGGACACCGGACACCGGACACCGGACACCGGACACCGGACACCGGACACCGGACACCGGACACCGGACACCGGACACCGCACACCGCACACCGCACACCGCACACCGGCCGTCACAGCGATTCCGCGCATCCGTCGTCGGCCGGATGCCGGGCGCGCGATGCCCACTTACCCCGCTTTCCGCGATCGGTTCAGCGGCAGGGTTGCACCTGCCGCCACCCGTCCGCGCATCACGTTCCATCCGACGAATTCGCGTAACCGGCGTGCCCGTTGCCGCCGCATGGAACCGGTCGCAGATGCGGCGACCGCCGCGACCGGCCCGCCCGGCGGCCCGCTCCGGCCCGCGCACCGTGCCCGGCGCCACCTCAAGCGCGTGTTTCGGCGAGATGTTAAAGTGCCCGCTACCAACGAAGCGACCAACAATCCAGCCGGCCGCGCGCGGCGTTCTGCGCGCGGCCGTCACGCACTTGCGTCTCCATGTCGAACACCATGACTCACCGCCAGTCCGAACTGCTGCTGAATCGCCTCGACGCGCTGAGCTCGGGCCCGACGCGGCAGCATCTGCCCGACGGCCTGCGCGGCATCGAAAAGGAAAGCCTGCGCGTGACGCGCGACGGGATGATCGCGTTCACGCCGCATCCGCGTGCGCTCGGTTCGGCGCTCACGCATCCGGCGCTGACGACCGACTATTCCGAAGCGCTGATCGAGCTGATCACGCCCGCGGAAGGCGACGCCGCGATCACGCTCGAGCGTCTCGACGATCTGCATCGCTACGTCTATGCGTCGCTCGGCGACGAGATGCTGTGGAACGACTCGATGCCCGGCCTGCTGCCGGCCGACGACCAGATCCCGATCGCCGACTACGGCACGTCGAACATCGGCCGCCTGAAGACGGTGTACCGGCGCGGCCTCGCGTATCGCTACGGCCGCACGATGCAGTGCATCGCCGGCATCCACTACAACTACTCGCTGCACGAGGAAGTGTGGCGGCGCCTGCATGCGGAAGAGGGCTCGACGGCCACGCTCGTCGATTACCAGTCGGAGCGCTATCTCGCGCAGATCCGCAACTTCCGCCGCCGCAGCTGGCTGCTGATGTACCTGTTCGGCGCGTCGCCCGCGCTCGACACGAAGTTCCTGCGCGGCAAGCCGCACAAGCTCGACACGTTCGATGCCGATACGCTGTACCTGCCGCATGCGACGAGCCTGCGAATGAGCGATCTCGGCTACTCGAACACGACCGCCCAGGCCGCGCTGCACGTCGACTACAACACGCTGCCCGGCTATCTCGACGCGCTGTCGAAAGCCGTGAGCGAGCCGTATCCGGCGTATGAGGCGATCGGCACGCATCGCGACGGCGAGTGGATTCAGATCAACACGAACGTGCTGCAGATCGAGAACGAGTTCTACTCGACGATCCGGCCGAAGCGCGTCACGTATTCGGGCGAGCGGCCGCTGCATGCGCTCGCGTCGCGCGGCGTGCAGTACATCGAGGTGCGCTGTCTCGACATCGATCCGTTCGAGCCGACCGGCATCGCACTGGAAACCGCACGCTTCATCGATGCCTTCCTGCTCGCGTGCGCGCTCGACGAGAGCCCGGCGCTCGACTGCCCCGCGTACAAGGAAGCAAACGCGAACTTCGGCAGCGTGACGATGGAAGGGCGCAAGCCGGGGCTCACGCTGCAGCGCGACGGCCAGCCGGTCACGCTGCAGGCATGGGCGGACGACCTGATGGCCGATATCGAAACCATCGGCCGTCGTCTCGACGAGATCCGCGGCGGCGACGAGCATGTGCGCGCAATCGCTGCGCAACGCGAGAAACTCGCCGATCCGGAGCGCACGCCGTCCGCGCGTGTGCTGCGCACGATGCGCGAGCGCGGCCAGTCGTTCCTCGGGTTCGCGCTGGCGCAGAGCGAAGCGCATGCCGCGCATTTCCGTGCGCGTCCGCCGTCGGCGGAGACGCTGCGCACCGAGCAGGCGCTTGCCGCGAAATCGCTGGCCGAGCAGGCCGAGCTCGAAGCGAAGGAGGCCGGATCGTTCGACGCGTTCGTCGCGGCCTATCGCGCCTACACGCTGAACCGCTTCAGCGTGTGATGCCTGCGCACGTGCATCGCGTCGGTCGGCGCGGTGCGCGATGCGTCTCTCCGTCGCCGGTCGGGTCGCACCGTTGTGCGCTCGATCCGGTTGAGTCTGCCGTCAGTGATGCGCGTAGGTGCCGCGGTCGATCGCGTGCGGCAGCGCCGGTTTGCCCGATTCCACGTTTGCCCCGCCTTCGCTGCCGTAGCCGGTGTCCTCGCCACGTGCCTGTGCGGCACGGCGCATGATCGCCTGCATGTGGTCCGGAAAGTCGGGACTGCTGGCGAGGCTCGTCCGGTAGCCGGCGGCCTGCAGCTCCACGAGTTCCTGGCGGACCTGGGCACGCGTCAGCGTCGACGCGGCCTGCGCGTGAGCGGCGAAGGCCGCGCCGATCAGCACGCAGGCGCATGCCGCCCGTTTCATCGTCTTCATCGTGTTCACTCCGTGAGGTTCCGGCGCCGTGCCTGCCGTGGCCGGCGCGGGCGGAATCGATGCGACCAGTCTAGGCTTCGGACGCCAAACGAAACATCCCGCCCGTCGTCAGGCACCTTTGCCGCATGTGCAACATTGCGCGGGGAGCCGTTCGTGGCGGGCTTTCTGTCGAATACGACAGCGGGCTGCCTGCTGCCGGTCAGCGGGCGGCGGCACGGGCGTATCGGGTCGGCACGGATCGGGCTTGCCCTCCTTGTACAAGCGCCGCGCGCCTCCTAACCTCTTTTAAGCGACTGATCGGTTGGCCGTGCAACGTCGTTGCGTGCGCAAGCGCCTGATCGTTGTCGTGACCGCAGGACATCGCCTTGTACCGAACCCGGGGCATCCCGTTGCCAGCTCGGGTCGTCAGCGCAAGGCATGGGACCCGAGTAAGCGCTAAAGCGCCAACTCGGGTCGACATCTGGAGACACGATGAACCCCACCGACGCCCTACCGCCCGGCATCGTCTTCGCACAGCCGCTGACGCCGGTCGCCCACTCGCTGCTGCTGTCCTTCCTCGTCGCCGCGATCCCGATCGCGGTCGCGCTGATCGCGCTCGGCGTGCTGCGCCGCCCCGCGTGGCAGGCGTCGCTCGCCGGGCTCGTCGCGGGCCTCGCGGTCGCGATCGGCGCATGGGGCATGCCGGCCGGGCTCGCGTTCAACGCGGTCGGCGCGGGCATGGCGCTCGCGGTCGTGCCGGTGATGTGGATCGTCTTCAACGCGCTGCTGCTGTACAACATTGCGGTGAAGTCGGGCCGCTTCGACCAGTTCCGGCAGTGGATGCTGGACAACCTGCCCGACGATCGCCGCCTCGTGCTGCTCGTCGTCGCGTTCTCGTTCGGCTGCCTGCTCGAAGGGATCTCGGGGTTCGGCACGCCGGTCGCGATCACGAGCGCCCTCCTGATCGCGCTCGGCTTCCCCGCGCTCGAAGCGCTCACCTACACGCTGCTGTTCAACACGGCGCCGGTTGCGTTCGGCGCGCTCGGCGTGCCGATCACCGTGCTCGGCGCGGTCACGTCGCTGCCGCCCGCGACCCTCGCGCAGATGGTCGGCCGCCAGCTGCCGTTCTTCGCGCTGCTGCTGCCGTTCTACGTGGTCGGCGCGTACGGCGGGCTGCGCTCGATCTCGAAGCTGTGGCCCGCGCTGCTCGTGTCGGGCGGCAGCTTCGCGATCGCGCAGTTCGTCACGTCGAACTTCCTCGGCTACCAGCTCACCGACGTGCTGTCGTCGCTCACGTCGCTGATCGTCACGATCGGTTTCCTGCAGCTGTGGAAGCCGCAGCCCGATCCGCAATACGCGCTCGCGCGCAGTGTGCCGGCGACGGCCGGCGCCGCGCGCGCGGGCTTCGGCGGCTGGTTGCCGTGGCTCGTCGTGTCGGTGGTCGTGATCGTGTGGGTGCATGCGAACATCGCGGCGATCGGCGACGTGAAGATCAAGTGGCCGGGCCTGCACAACGCCGTGTTCGTGTCGCTGTACCACAAGCCGTATGCGGCGATCTGGGACTTCCAGCCGCTCGGCACGGGCACCGCGATCCTGCTCTCGGCGATCATCACGGCCGCGCTGACACGCACCGGCGTGGGCGATTTCTTCGATTGCGTGGTCAAGACCTGGCGGCAAACGTGGATCGCGATCGTCACGGTGATGATGATCGTCGGGCTCGCGTACCTGCTGAACTACTCGGGGATCAGCTACACGCTCGGCACCGGCGTCGCGTCGACCGGTGCGCTGTTCCCGCTGGTGTCCGCGTCGCTCGGCTGGATTGCCGTGTTCCTGTCCG
Source organism: Burkholderia sp. Tr-20390 (assembly GCF_017104595.1). NCBI lineage: Bacteria > Pseudomonadati > Pseudomonadota > Betaproteobacteria > Burkholderiales > Burkholderiaceae > Burkholderia > Burkholderia sp. Tr-20390. The sequence goes on from NZ_JAAGPC010000043.1 coordinate 18,578, forward strand.
GCAGCGACACGTCGGGCAATGCGCTGTTCGGCAACCTGCAGGTCGTCGCCGCGCGGCAGCTCGGCCTCGATCCGGTGCTGATGGCCGCGACCAACTCGTCGGGCGGCGTGATGGGCAAGATGATCTCGCCGCAGAACATCGCGACGGGTGTGTCGACGACGGACCTGAAAGGGCAGGAAGGTGTCGTGTTCGCGCGCACCTTCTGGCACAGCGTGATTCTCACGCTGTTGCTCGGTGTGCTGGTGTTCATGCAGCAGCACGTGCTGACGTGGATGATACCGGCACTGCCGAAGTGAGGTGAGCGCGACGACAGAAGGAAGGCACGAGGAAAAAGCGAGGGAAGGCGCGGGAAAAGCGCCAGTAGTGTGCGGAACCGGCGAACGCGCGGCAGTTCAGCGTGCGTTCGCCCGCCGCGCCGTTCGTCCTGCTTCATCCGTTTCGGCCGCGTCGCTGCCGCCCGGCAGGATGCACGCGAGGAACGCGTCGATCGCGGGGCTCTGGCGGCGCGCCTTCAGGTAGTACACGTATTCGTCAATCGTCGTGTCGACGCCGCGCAGCGCGATCACGCGCAAATCCGGATGACGTTCGGCCTCGCCGAGCGGAAACAGGCTGCCGCCCACGCCGTGCAGGATCGCCTCGCGGATCGCTTCGCGGCTGCCGATCTCGGCCACCGAGACGGCCGCGACACCGGCCGCGTCGAGAATCGTCTCCGTGCAGCGGCGCGTGACCGAGCCTTCCTCGCGAATCAGCAGCCGCACGTCGGCGAGTTGCGCCGGCTCGATCGCGTCGAAGCGCGCGAGCGGATGGTTGCGATGCACGACGAGCACGAGCGGGTCGGTCGAGATCACCTTGCGTTCGAGGCCGTCGGCGTCGTTGCGCTGCGACGAGACGGCGAGATCGATGCGGAATTCCTGCAGCGCCTGCAGGATCTCCTCGGAGTTGCCGATCCGGCACGTGAGCGCGATCGACGGATGCGCGTTCGAGAAGCGGCCGACCGCGTCCATGATGTAGTACGGCCCCGTCGCGCCGATCCGCAGGTGGCCTTCGAACAGGCCGCCGACGTTGCGCAGCATGATGTCGGCCTGCGCCTCGAGCGCGATCATCTTCTCGACGAGCGGCAGCAGCTCGATGCCCGTCTCGGTGACCTCGAGCTTGCGGCCGCTGCGGTAGAACAGCTCGACGCCGTACACCTGCTCGACCTGCCGGATCTGCGCGGCGATCGTCGGCTGGCTCACGCCCAGGTGGCGCGCGGCGCGCGTGATGCTGCCCTGCCGGACGGTCGCGTGGAACGCCTTCAGCTGATCGAACACGACTCGGCTTCTCCCCTCTGTATCGCGCGTCAGCGTAGCGCATGCGTATGTCGGCCGGATGAAAGGCGCGTCGTGCGCCGCTTCGAAAAAATTCCTGGGGGTAACCCAAAGAAACCTGCGGTAACCGGTCACGGCCGGGACACGCCGATGCGGGGTAATAACGGCAACGCACCACCGCCGGCCCCGCTCGACCGGCGCCCCACTCCTATCGACAACAGGGTTCTCTTCATGTCCTCGAACAATCGACGCGATTTCCTGCGCCTCGCCGCGCAGTCCGCCGGCGCGATGGCCGCCTACGCGGGCTTCCCGCCCGCGATCCGCAATGCGCTGGCGATGCCGGCCGCCTATCGCACGGGCACGATCCGCGACGTCGAACACGTCGTGATCTTCATGCAGGAAAACCGTTCGTTCGACCATTACTTCGGCGGGCTGCGCGGCGTGCGCGGCTTCAACGACCCGCGCCCGCACCTGCTGCCGAGCGGCGCACCGGTGTGGCAGCAGCCGCCGGCGTCGGTGTTCACGAAGAACTACCATTCGCGCGGCCTCGATCCGTCGGCGCCGTACGTGCTGCCGTTCTACCTCGATCCGAAGCAGACGACCGAATTCCAGCCGGGCACCAACCACGGCTGGAGCAGCGGCCACCTGTCCTGGAACAACGGCCAGTGGGACCAGTGGGTGAACCAGAAGCAGGACGTGCTGACGATGGGCTACCTGAAGCGCCAGGATCTCACGTACCACTACGCACTGGCCGACGCGTTCACGATCTGCGATTCGTACTTCTGCTCCGCGCACGCCGACACCGCGCCGAACCGCATCTACCTGTGGACCGGCACGGTCGACCCGCGCAACATCTACGGCAACCCGCCGAACGGCCCGGGCATCGGCGAGCGCGACGACGTGAACGGCTACACGTGGACGACCTACGCGGAACGCCTCGAGAACGCGAAGATCAGCTGGAAGGTGTACCAGGGCGGCACGGGCATTCCGGGCGACCCGACCGACAACTACACCGACAACTCGCTGATGTTCTTCAAGCGCTTCCAGGTGAAGGAAGGCGCGAGCGGCCCGCTGGTCGACAAGGGCGCGTCGGACCACACGCTCGCCGAGCTGAAGGCGGACGTGCAGGCGAACCGGCTGCCGCAGGTGTCGTGGATCGTGTCGCCGTACAAGTACAGCGAGCACCCGCAGGCATCGCCGACCGACGGCGCGTTCTATATCAACATGGTGCTCGAGGCGCTCACGTCGAACCCGGAAGTGTGGGCGAAGACGGTGTTCATCCTCAACTACGACGAGAACGACGGGCTGTTCGACCACGTCGTGCCGCCGGTGCCGCCGGTCACGAGCGGCGTGGGCGGCCAGGGCATCGTGTCGTCGAACCTGCTGTCGAATCTCGGCGACGAGCTGCTCGACCTGAACAAGTACCCGGGCGAAATGAGCCCGCTCGTGCCGGGGGCGGACCCGGGCGGCATCCAGCCGATCGGCCTCGGGCCGCGCGTGCCGCTCATCATCATCTCGCCGTGGACGAAGGGCGGCTGGGTGTGCTCGGAGACGTTCGACCATACGTCGGTGCTGCGTTTCCTCGAAGCGCGTTTCGGCGTGAAGGAGCCGAACATCAGCGCGTGGCGCCGGTCGATCTGCGGCGACCTCACGTCGGCCTTCGACTTCTCCGCACGGCCCGACACGCGCACGGTGAGCTTCACGGTGCCGCAGCACATCGCGACGGCCGGCCAGGCGTACCAGGTGCCCGCGCAGCAGTCGATGCCGACGCAGGAGCCGGGCACGCGTCCGGCACGTGCGCTGCCGTACGAGCTGTTCGTGCACAGCCGCGTGAGCGGGCACGACGACAGCGTGTCGCTCGACTTCGCGAACACCGGTGACGCAGGCGCCGCGTTCTACGTGTACGACCGCCGCAACCCGACGACGCCGCCGCGCCGCTATGCGGTGTCCGCACACGACCGCTTCGTCGACACGTGGAACACGTCGGCCGCGCGCGGCGACTACCATCTCGCGGCCTACGGCCCGAACGGCTATCTGTGCGAGTTCCAGGGCAACACGCGGCTCGCGGCGGACGGCCGCCATGCGAACCCCGAAGCGCGGATCGGCTACGACGTGCGCAACCGCCACGTGTACCTGCAACTGCGCAACAGCGGACGCGCGACGTGCCGCGTGACGGTCGACAACGCATACAGCCACAAGCATGCGCGGACCTACACGCTGGAGCCGGGCGAGCGCATCGAGGATCACTTCGAGCTGTCGTCGAGCCACGGCTGGTACGATCTGACGATCACCGCGACGACGCTGCGCGGCGGCGACGACAAGGTCGTGCGCCGCTTCGCGGGCCACGTCGAGACGGGCCGGCCGAGCCAAAGCGATCCGGGGCCGGTGAAGCACCCGACGGCCTGACGGCCGCCATGCGTCGCGCGATGCGGGTGAGGTCAGCCCGCCGCGCGACCATCGTCTGCCGGCTGCGCGTCGGTTGCATTCCGGCAGGCGGGATTGGCTTTTGGAAACTGAAAACTGTTGACAATGTGTCGGGCCGAGGGTATATATGGATCATTCGCCGATATGGCGCCCTCGTTTTCTACCGCAGCCCTGCTGCCTGCCCGACCATGACAGCCCCGAACGCGCTCAGCGCCATCGAACTCCTGCAAAGCCAGTCGCTCGCGATGATCGTCCAGGACATGCTCGAGCGCGCGATCGTCTCCGGCGAATACGCGCCCGGCGAGAAGCTCAACGAAGTCGAGATCGCGACCAAGCTGAACGTGTCGCGCGGCCCCGTGCGCGAAGCGTTCCGCGCGCTCGAGCAGGCCGGCCTGCTGCGCAACGAGAAGAACCGCGGCGTGACGGTGCGCGTCGTGCCGCTGCGCGAAGCCGAGGAGATCTACGAAGTGCGCGCGATGCTCGACGAGTCGGTCGCGCGCGCGCTAGCGAAGCGTATCTCGCCCGACACGCTGAAGGTGCTGAAGGGCATCATCCAGTCGATGAAGGACGCCGCGAAGACGCACGACGTCACGCGCTATACCGAGCTGAACGTGCAGTTCCACGATGCGATGGTCGTCGGCGTCGGCAATACGCATCTCACCGATACCTACCGCCGGCTCGTGCGCCAGCTCGGCCTGCTGCGCCAGGCGGCAATCGAGGCCGAGGAGGATGCGATCGCCGTGTCCGCGGCCGAGCACGACAAGATCGTGCAGGCGCTCGCGGGTGGCGATGAAGCGCAGGCGGTGGCGCTCGTGCGCGAGCACGTGTCGCACGGCCTCGAGCGCATGCGCCGCACGCATGAGCAGGGGCTGCCGTCGACGGGCAAGTCGGCGCGGGAGAAGGCCGTGCGCGCGTAAGTGCGCGGCAACGCCTGCACGGGTTGCCGCGAAATAGTTGCCGCACAAAAGCAAAGGGACGCTTCGCAGCGTCCCTTTTTTCATTGCGGCTTCAGGTCATGCATGACCTGAAGGTCAACGCATCGTCACGCCTTGTCGGCCTTCCCGGCCGCGCTCGCGAATTTCGCGAGCCACGTGTCGACAACTGCCGGCGGCCGGCTCTCGTCTTCCGCGCGCTCCTTGCGGCGGATCGCATTGCGCACGACGTGCGCGCCGACATAGCGGATCGGCTCCGGCGGAAAATGACCCAGCGGGCCGCGCACGATCGGGCTGCGCGTCCATGCGTTGTCGAGGCCGAGCACGAGCGACGACAGGATCTGCCCGCCCATGTAGGTCGGCCCCACGCCGTTACCCGAGTAGCCGAAGCCGTAGAACACGTTCGGCGCGTCGTCGAGGCGGCCGAAGAACGGGAAGCCGGTGACGGAGCGATCCGACGGCCCGTTCCAGCTCGCGGTGACCGGCACGCCCGCGAGCGACGGAAAGAACTCGCGCAGGCTTTGCGTCAGTTGCGCCTCGTACGGCGAGCGCCGGTCGAACACGGGCGCGATGCGGCTGCGCCACGAGAACGTGTTGCCGCCCTTGCCGAGCATCAGCCGCCCGTCGGCGGTGGTGCGGTAGTAGTAGACGAAGATCCGCGAATCGAGCACCGACACGCCGTCCACGAGCCCGGTTTTCTCGAGCAGCTCGGGGCATTTCTCGGTGATGACCATGTCGCTCGACACGACCGCGATCGTGCGCTCGAACTGCGGGAAGCGGCTCGCCATCCACGCGTTGATCGCGAACACGAGCTTGCCCGCGCGCACGCTGCCGGACGGTGTGCGCACGACGGCAGGCTGCCCGGGCGTGAAGTCGAGCATCGGTGTGCGTTCGTAGATCCGGATGCCCATCGCGAGCGCGACGCGGCGCAGCCCGCGCACGAGCTTGCCGGGATGCACGGTCGCGGCGATCGGCGAATAGACGCCGTCGAGATTGCGTGCGGACCCCGAGCGGCGCGCGACCTCGGCAGGCGGCAGCGGCTCGTAGCTATGGATGCCGCACGCGGCGAGCGCGTCGAGCACCGGCGCGAGCGTGCCGACCTGTGCACGCGACGTCGCGGTGTACAGCGTGCCGTCGAGCCGCAGCTCCGCATCGATGTCGTGCGCGCGGCAGAAATCGGCGATGTGCTGCACGGCCGCTTCGGATGCTTTCACGAGCCGGATCGCCTCGGCTTCGCCGAACAGCCGCCGCAGCGTCAGGAATTTCGCGGACCACGTGAGCAGGCAGCCGCCGTTGCGACCGCTCGCGCCGGCGCCGCAGAGGTCGGCCTCGACGATCGCGATGTCGAGCGAGGGGTTCTGCTGCTTCGCCTGGATGGCCGTCCAGAGCCCCGTGAAGCCGCCGCCGACGATGCACACGTCGGCCTGCGTCGCACCTTGCAGCGCGGGGGCGAGATCGCCGTCGTTGAACAGCGCTTGTTCGATCCAGAAGGGTCGCATGGGAGGGTTCGTCGAAAAGGGGCCGTGCCGCGCACGGCCCGAAAAAAGGACGGCTGCCGCATGCGAACGTGCATGCGGCGGGTTACATCACGTCACGTCAGGCGGCCGCTTCGGCCGACACGCGACGCACGCCCATCGCCCGCAGCGTGTCGGCGATCGCGGCGACGGCGCCCGGAATCCCGGCTTCGCCGAAGTGGCCGATGCAGCCGACCCGGAACGTCTCCACTTCGGTCAGCTTGCCCGGATACAGGATGTAGCCGCGCTGCTTGACCTCCTGGTAGAAGCGCTTGAAGTCGTAGTTCGGATCGTCCGGTGCATGGAACGTGACGATGATCGGCGCCTGGATCGCCGGATCGAGGAACGGCCGGAAGCCGAGCGCGAGCATCCCGTCGATCAGCGCGCGATAGTTGCGCTGGTAGCGGCCGCCGCGTGCCGCGAGCCCGCCTTCGTCGACGTATTGCGCGACGGCGGCGTCGAGTGCCGCGACCACGTGCGTCGGCGGCGTGAAGCGCCACTGCGTCGTGCGCTGCATGTAGACCCACTGGTCGTACAGGTCCATCGCGAGTGAGTGGCTGTTGCCTTCGCAGCGTTCGAGCGCACTGCGCTTCGCGATCACGAAGCCGAGCCCCGGCACGCCTTCGAGGCATTTGCCGGATGCGGCGATCACCGCGTCGAACGGCGTCGTGCGCGCATCGATGTCGATCGCGCCGAACGAGCTCATCGCGTCGACGATCAGCGCGCGGCCGTGCTTCGCGACGACCTGCGCGATGTCGTGCAGCGGGTTCAGCACGCCGGCACCGGTTTCGCAGTGCACGAGCGCGACGTGCGTGATGGTCGGATCGGCGGCGAGCGCGCGCTCGACGTCGGCCGGATCGACGCGGCGATCCTCGCTGTAGTCGATCGTCGTCAGCTGGCGGCCGAGCACGCGGCAGATCTTCGCGATGCGCTGGCAGTACGCGCCGTTGTTCGGCACGAGCACGTGGCCGTCGCGCGGCACGAGCGTGCCGAGGGCCGCTTCGACCGAGAACGTGCCGCTGCCTTGCAGCGGCACGCATTCGTGCGTGCCTTCGCCGTGCACGATCTGCAGCAGGCGTTCGCGCAAGCGCGCGGTGATCGCGTTGAAGTCGCTGTCCCACGATCCCCAGTCGCGCAGCATCGCGTCGCGCGTGGTGTCGGAGGTCGTCAGGGGGCCAGGGGTGAGCAGGATGGGCTGGGCGGCGAGCGTCATGGTGTCTCCTTGATGAAGTCGGGACGTCACGTGAATACGGTCAAAGAATCAACGGCGATGCGGATTGCGCCAGGCCTGCGTACGGCGCAACAGTCGATGCGAGATGCACGCGAACAGCACGCACGCGAACGAAGAGGTCGCGAGCACGAGCGTGGCCATCGCGGCGGCCGGGCCCATCTGGCCCGCGTCGTCGAGGTTCAGGATCGCGACCGATGCGGGCTGCGTGTCGGGCGAGTAGAGGAACGCGACGGCCGAGACCGTCGTCATCCCGTTGACGAACAGGTAGCGCGCGATCAGCAGGATCGCGGGCAGGCACACGGGTACGGTCACGCGCAGGAAGGTCTTGTAGAACGGCACCTTCAGCGACGCGGACACGGCCTCGAACTCGCTGTCGATCTGCCGAAGCGCGGTGACGGCGGTCAGGTGGCTCGATGCGTAGTAGTGCACCACCGTGACGATCGCGAGCAGCCACAGCGACCCGTACAGCCCGTTCAGCGGATTGCCGGGCGCGTTGAACAGGAAGATGTAGCTGATGCCAAGCACGAGCCCCGGCACGCCCATCGGCAGGATCGCGCACAGCGCGATGAAGCCGCGCAGCCAGCGTGCGCCGCGGGTCTTCTCGATCAGGTAGGCGCCGCCGAACACGACGATCGTGCCGCCGAGCGCCACCGTCGCGGCCATCCGCAGGCTGTTCTTGTACGCGTCGAAGATGCCGGCGCCGATCAGCCCCATCTCGTAATGCTGCAGCCCGAGGCGCATCTGGTACGGCCAGAACTTCACGAACGACGCGAATACCGAGATGCCGACCACCGCGATGAAGAACGCGCACACGATGCCGCAGTACGCGAGCATCGCGGCGTCGAAGCCGCGCGACGGCTTCGGCTGGTACGGCGTCGAGCGCGCGCCGAGCTGCGACTGCTGGCGGCGGCGGATGAAGAAGTCGACGCCGAACGCGACGAGGGCGGGGCACAACAGCATCAGGCTCACGACCGCGCTGCGGTTGAAATCCTGCAGGCCGATGATCAGCTTGTAGATGTCGGTTGACAGTACGTTGTACGAACCGCCGATCACCACCGGCACGCCGAAGTCGTTGATGCACATCGTGAACGCCACCATCGTCGCGCTGATCAAGCCGTACTTCGCGCCCGGCAGCGTGATCGTGAAGAACTTGCGGATGCGACTCGTGCCCATCGCGTCGGCGGCCTCGTAGAGCCGGCCGTCGGCCAGCGACAGCGCGGTGACGAGGATCATCAGCACGTGCGGGAACGACGCATACACCATGCTCAGCACGATGCCCGGCAGCCCGTAGATCGAATGGCCGTGCAGCAGCGGCTTGAGCAGCCCCGCGTTGCCGAACCAGTAGATGAACGACACCGCGGACAACAGCGTCGGCGCGAGCAGCGGCAGCAGCGCGATCGTGCGCGCCGCGTTCTTCAGCGGCATGCACGAGCGCGTCAGCGCGTAAGCGAACGTGAACGCCATCGGCACGACGATCGACGTGACGAGCGCGCCGACCGTCAGCGAATGCAGCATCGAGCGCAGTACGCCGCTGTCCTCGAGATATTCGACGAAGTTGTGCGCGCCGACGAAGCGTCCGTCCGCATCGACGAAGCATTTCTGCACGACGAGCGCGAGCGGCAGCAGCAGGAACATCGACATCAGCGCGGCCATCGCGACGAGCGCGAGCTGCGCGATGCGGTCGTGCCAGTGCGTGATCTGCCGCACGTCGGCGGGGGCGGAGGCGCCGCGGCGGCGCTCGGTCAGGACGGTGCTCATTGCAGTCGCTCCTTCGCGCTCGGGAACACGCGGACATGCTCGCGATCGAGCGCGAGGTCGATGCGCGCGCCGGCCTGCACGCCGGTGCGGTCGACGTCGTGATACGACAGGTCGGCGACGATCTCCTGGCCGTCGAGCCCGTCGATCCGGAAGCTCACGCGGCAGAACGCGCCGAGGAATTCGAGCTTCTCGACGCGGCCGGCCAGCACGTTGTCGGCCGTCTCGCCCGGCACGCGGATGCGCAGGTCTTCCGGCCGCACGTACACGGACACGGCTGCGCCCTGCGCAGGGCGAGCCGCACCGTGGCGGCAGTCGAAGCCGACCGCACCCGCGCGCAGCGTGCCGTCCTGCGCGACTTCGGCGGGAATCGTGTTGACGCGGCCGATGAAGTCCGCGACGAACGGCGACGCGGGCTGCCGGTAGATTTCGAGCGGCGTGCCGATCTGCTCGATCACGCCGTGGTTCATCACGACGATGCGATCGGCCATCGACAGCGCTTCTTCCTGGTCGTGCGTGACCATGATCGTCGTCACGCCGAGCCGCTGCTGCAGCGCGCGGATTTCCTGGCGCAGCCGCACGCGCACCCGCGCGTCGAGCGCCGACAGCGGTTCGTCGAGCAGCAGCAGGCCGGGGGAGGTGGCGAGTGCGCGCGCCAGTGCGATGCGCTGCTGCTGGCCGCCGGACAGCTGGCCGGGATGCTTGCGATGGCTGTCGGGCAGGCCGACCAGCGCGAGCAGCGTGTGCACGCGCTCGTGGATCGCGTCGCGCTTCATCTTGCGGTTCACGAGCCCGTACGCGACGTTGTCGTACACGGTGAGGTTGGGGAACAGCGCGTACGACTGGAACACGATCCCGTAGTCGCGCAGTTGCGGCGGCAGCCGCGAGATGTCTCGGCCGTCCTGCATGATGTGGCCGGCATTCTGCGTCTCGAGCCCCGCGATGATCCGCAGCAGCGTGGTCTTCCCGCAGCCGGACGGCCCCAGGAAGCAGATCATTTCGCCCTTCATCACGCTCAGGTTGATGTCGGTCAGGACCTGCGTGTCGTTGTACCGCTTCTCGATGCGTTCTACGCTCAGATAAGGTGCCATGCGCGCCTCCATGCTGGGGCGGCCCGGGGGCCGGATTCGACGATGGAAAGGGTGGCGCGGGGCCGCGCGCGGCGCGGCCCCGCGGCGGGTCGCGGGATTACTGCTGCGCTTTCGCGCCGTAGCGCTTCTGCCACGTATCGAGAATCGACTGGCGGTTCTTCGCCGACCACACGAAATCGTTCTTCACGAGCAGGTCCGAGTAGTTGTCGGGGATGCCGGCCAGCTTGCGTGCGACACCCGGGTACGCGACGATCGCCCACCAGCGCGCGGTGATCTGGTTCGCCTCCTTGCTCGCCATGAAGTCGGCGAGCTTCTTCGCGGCGTCGGGCTGCTTCGTCGTCTTCATGATCGCGGTGCCTTCCATGTCCCAGCCGAGCCCTTCCTTCGGGAACACGAGATCGATCGGCGCGCCCTGCGACTGCAGTTCGTGGCCGCGGAACTCGAACGAGATGCCGATCGGGAATTCGCCAGTGCCGGCGAGCGTGCACGGCTTCGAGCCCGAGTGCACGTATTGCGCGACGTTCTTGTCGAGCGCGTCCATGAATTTCCAGCCTTTGTCGTCGCCGAAGGTCTGCAGCCACGCGGTCACGTCGAGGTAGCCGGTGCCGGACGAAACCGGGCTCGGCATCACGATCGCGCCTTTATAGACGGGCTTCGTCAGGTCTTCCCACGACGTGGGCTTCGGGATGCCCTTCGCCTGCGCGGCGACGCGGTTGTAGCAGATCGTCGCGCCCCACACGTCCATGCCGACCCAGTGCGGCGGCGTGTTGGCGTCGCTGTACTTGCGCGTGAGCTGGTCGAAGCCCTTCGGCGCGTACGGCATCAGCATCCCCTGCAGGTCCAGCAGCGTGAGGCTCGACGCGGCGAGGCCGAGCACGACGTCCGCGCGCGGGTTGTTCTTCTCCGCGAGGAGCTTCGCGGTGACCGAGCCGGTCGAGTCGCGCACCCAGCGGATCTCGATATCGGGGTTCGCTTTCTCGAATGCGTCCTTGTAGGGCTTCATCGCCTCGTCTTCCAGCGCGGTGTAGACGAGCAGCGACGTCTTCGCGTGCGCCGCCTGCACCGCACCGAGCGCGACCGCCGCGGCCAGCGCGAAACGGGCCGCGCCCGCCGCCCATGCGTTCAAACGCTTGTTTACCGGCACTTCGTTCATCTTCAGACCCCTTGACTGTGGCGCCGCGGCACGCGGCGGATGAGTGGAGACCAGCCCTCTTGCTGCACCGTTGTTTTGCTTTCTGTTCTCTGCATGTTGTTGACAATCTACAAATCATCAATTTTAATGTCAAGCATGGAAAACACCTCCCTTCGGCGCGGCGCGGGCGCCGACGGCTCACCCCTTCGACCTGAAAGGAATGAACGTCATGAATGAAACGCCTGTATCCGTGGAAGTGAACGGCCGCCGCTACAACTGGATGAGCCGGCCCGTGGTGGTCGTGTGCGTCGATGGCTGCGCATACGAATATCTGGAAGAAGCGGCCGAGGCCGGCGTCGCGCCGTTCCTGCGCACGCTGCTGAAGCCGGGCACGGCGCTCAAGGGCGAGTGCGTGGTGCCGAGCTTCACGAACCCGAACAACCTGTCGATCGTGACAGGCGTGCCGCCGGCGGTGCATGGGATAAGCGGCAACTACTTCTACGATCGCGACACCGGCGCCGAGGTGCTGATGAACGATCCGAAGTACCTGGTCGCACCGACCGTGCTCGCGACCTTCGCGGAGCAGGGTGCGAAAGTCGCGGTCGTCACCGCGAAGGACAAGCTGCGCCGCCTGCTCGGCAAGGGGCTGAAGGGCATCTGCTTCTCGTCGGAAAAGGCCGACGAGGCGAGCATCGAGGAAAACGGCATCGACAACGTGCTCGAGCTGGTCGGCAAGCCGGTGCCGAGCGTGTACAGCGCGGATCTCTCGGAATTCGTGTTCGCCGCCGGCGTGCGCCTGCTCGAGACGCGCCCGATCGACCTGATGTACCTGTCGACCACCGACTACGTGCAGCACAAGTGCGCGCCCGGCACGGAAGGCGCGAACGCGTTCTACGCAATGATGGACACGTACCTGCAGCGCCTCGACGCGCTCGGCGCGATCGTCGCGATCACGGCCGACCACGGAATGAATGCGAAGCACGACGACGAAACCGGCGAGCCGAACGTGATCTACCTGCAGGAGCTGTTCGACGAGTGGCTTGGCGAGGATGCGGCGCGCGTGATCCTGCCGATCACCGATCCGTACGTCGTGCACCACGGCGCGCTCGGCTCGTTCGCGACCGTCTACGTGCCGGCGACGGCCGACGCCGAAGCGCTGCGCGCACGGCTCGCCGCGGTCGACGGCATCGAGGTCGTGCTCACGGGCGCCGAGGGTTGCGCGCGCTTCGAGCTGCCGCCGGCGCGGATGGGCGACCTGATCGTGATCTCGAAGCAGGACGTCGTGCTCGGCACGCGCCGCATCAAGCACGACCTGTCGGGTCTCGACGTGCCGCTGCGCTCGCACGGCGGGATCTCCGAGCAGATCGTGCCGCTGATCTTCAGCAAGCCGGTCGCCGGCGACGTCTCGGGCCGCGCGCGGCTGCGCAACTTCGACATCATCGACATCGCGCTCAACCATCTGCAGTGATGCGCACGCATCCGTAAGGGGACACACTCATGAACGCCATTGCAGCATCGACGGACGTCCGCGAGATTCGTCGCGAAGCACTGCGAATCGATGGGGAACGGATTCATCGGGACGCGGTAATCGAAGTGCGCAACCCGTACGACGGCGCGCTGGTCGGCACCGTGCCGAAGGCGACGCTGGACGACGTGCGGCGCGCGTTTGCCGCCGCACGCGCCTACCGGCCGACGCTGACGCGCCACGATCGGGCAGCGATCCTGCGCCGCGCGGCCGACATCGTGCGCTCGCGCACTGCCGAGATCGCGGCGCTGATCACGGCCGAGGCCGGCTTGTGCATCAAGGATTCCACATACGAAGCCGGCCGCGTGGCCGACGTGCTGACGTTCGGTGCCGGTGAAGTGCTGAAGGACGACGGGCAGATCTTCTCGTGCGACCTGACTCCGCACGGCAAGAAGCGCCGCGTGTACACGCAGCGCGACCCGCTGCTCGGCGTGATTTCCGCGATCACGCCGTTCAATCACCCGATGAACCAGGTCGCGCACAAGATCGTGCCGTCGGTCGCGACCAACAACCGGATCGTGGTGAAGCCGTCGGAGAAGGTGCCGCTATCGTGCTACCTGTTCGCGGACATCCTGTATGAAGCCGGGTTGCCGCCGCAGATGCTGCAGGTGCTCACCGGTGATCCGAAGGAGATCGCCGACGAGCTGATCACGAACCCGGCGATCGATCTCATCACGTTCACGGGCGGCGTATCGATCGGCAAGTCGATTGCGTCGCGGATGGGCTACCGGCGCGCGGTGCTCGAACTCGGCGGCAACGATCCGATCATCGTGATGGAAGACGCCGATCTCGACGAAGCGAGCACGCTCGCGGTGTCGGGCTCGTACAAGAACTCGGGGCAGCGCTGCACGGCGATCAAGCGGATGCTCGTGCACGAGTCGGTGGCCGATCGCTTCACGGAACTGGTGGTCGAGAAAACGAAGGCGTGGTCGTACGGCAACCCGGCCGATCCGTCGGTGGACATGGGCACGGTGATCGACGAAGCGGCCGCGAAGTTCTGCGAGCAGCAGGTGAATGACGCGATCGCACGCGGTGCGCGGCTGCTGGTCGGCAACGTCCGCAACGGTGCGCTGTATTCGCCGACGGTGATCGATCGCGTGACGCCCGACATGCCGCTCGTGAAGTACGAAACCTTCGGCCCCGTGTCGCCGATCATGCGTTTCCGCGACATCGACGAAGCGATCCGGATGTCGAACAGCACTGACTATGCGCTGTCGTCGTCGGTCTGCACGAACCGCTTCGACCACATCACGCGCTTCATCACCGAGCTGGAAGTCGGCAGCGTGAACGTGCGCGAAGTGCCGGGCTACCGGCTCGAGCTGACGCCGTTCGGCGGCGTGAAGGATTCGGGGCTCGGGTACAAGGAAGGCGTGCAGGAAGCAATGAAGAGCTTCACGAATACGAAGACGTATTCGCTGCCGTGGTAAGCGACGTGTGATGTGCGCGCGCCGGCTCGAAGGCCGGCGCGCGGAGATTCTCCGGGCGGGATGCGCCCGCGATGGCTGCCAGGCGACGGTCAATCGTCGTCGTCGTGGTGGTGATGTCGCCAGCCGCGATGCCAGCCGTTGTCGTGACGGTAGCGGCGATAGCGATATTCGCCGTAGTACGGGCCGTAATAGGTGGGTGCCGGCTCGTACACGACGGGCGGCGGCGTGTAGTAGACAGGCGGCGGCGCCTCGATCACCGGCCCCGGCACGCCCAAGTACACGCCGACGTCGGCGTGCGCGAATGCGCCTGCCGACAGGCAGGCGGCCGCGAGGCCGACGGCACTGGAGAACAGGATGCGTTTCATTTGCCGTTCACTCCGTTCGCGGGGGCAAGGCCCGCGAGCAACAGGTTGACCTGCCTTCATGGTACGTAGCGCATGCCGAACGGGTGATACCACGGTGTCGCTTCTGTAACCGCCGGTAACGAATCGTCGGATCATTGCCGCGCTGCATCGCGACGGATTTCATCTGAGGGATGAGGGGGCTGGCCGGCGCGTTATTCGTCGCGCTCATATCGATAGCCGATTTGCGTTTTTGCCGGGCCTCGACGCGTCGGTAGAATTCGCGGACCTCTCGAACGGCATATATGTGCCGCGGGACCATTCCCTCCAATCATTCGGGGTCCGCACCATGAAATTCCTTCGCTCCATCCTGGTCGTCGCCATGCTGCAGGCCGTTTCGGTCACGAGCGCGCTGGCTGCCGACGACCTGTCGCAGATCAAGTCGTCCGGCGTGTTCCGGGTCGGTACCGAAGGCACGTACGCGCCGTTCACGTACCACGACGAAACCGGCAAGCTGACGGGCTTCGACGTCGACATCGCGACCGCGATCGCGCAGCGCCTCGGCGTGAAGCCGCAGTTCGTCGAAGGCAAGTGGGACGGGCTGATCGCGGGCCTCGACGTGAACCGCTACGACGCGGTCGTCAACGAAGTGTCGATCACCGACGCGCGCAAGGCGAAATACGATTTCTCGACGCCGTACATCACGTCGCGCGCGGTGCTGATCGTGCGTGCGGACAACACGACGATCCGCTCGTTCGACGACCTCAAGGGCAAGAAATCCGCGAACACGCTGACCAGCAATTTTGGCAAGCTCGCGGCCGCGCACGGCGCGGACGTCGTGCCCGTGCAGGGCTTCAACGAATCGATCGACCTGCTGAGCTCGGGGCGCGTCGACGCGACGATCAACGATTCGCTGTCGTACCTCGATTTCCGCAAGCACAAGCCGGACGCGAAGCTGAAGATCGCGGCGACCGACACGGGCGGCGCGAGCGACGCATCGGGCGTGCTGCTGCGCAAGGGCAGCCCCGCGCTGGTGGCCGCGATCGACAAGGCGCTCGCGGACATCAAGGCCGACGGCACCTACGCGAAGATCTCGCAGAAGTATTTCGGCCGCGACGTGTCGCAGCCGTGACGCGAGGCTGAACGATGCCGGCCTGGCTTCACCTGATGGCGGAATCGCTGCGGCCCCTGCTCGTCGCGGGGCTCGTGTTCACGGTACCGCTCACGCTCGCGTCGTTCGCGATCGGCCTGTTGCTCGCCTTCGGCGCGGCGCTCACGCGGCTGTTCGGGCCGCGCTGGGCGCAGGCCGCCGTCCGTTTCTACATCTGGCTGTTTCGCGGTTCGCCGCTGCTCGTGCAGCTGTTCGTGATCTTCTACGGTTTGCCGAGCGTCGGCATCGTGCTCGATCCGCTGACGGCCGCGGTGATCGGCTTCTCGCTGAACGTCGGTGCGTACAACGCCGAGGTGATCCGTGGCGTGATCGAATCGATTCCGAAGGGGCAGTGGGAAGCCGCGTACTCGATGGCGATGACGCGCCCGCAGGCGCTGCGCCGCGCGATCCTGCCGCAGGCCGCGCGCGTCGCGCTGCCCGCATTGTCGAATTCGTTCATTTCGCTCGTGAAGGACACGTCGCTCGCGGCCGTGCTGACCGTGCCGGAGATCTTCCAGGCCGCGCAGCGGATCGCGGCCGTCACCTACGAGCCGATGATTCTCTATACGGAAGCCGCGCTGGTCTATCTGCTGCTCAGTTCGGTGCTGTCCACGCTGCAGCGTCGCCTCGAAATCCGCTTCGGCCGTCATGCGCTGTTCCAGGCGGAACTGCGATGATCAGGCTCGAACGCATCGACAAGTCGTTCGGCACGCACCGCGTGCTGCAAGGGATCGACCTCGCGTTGCAACCCGGCAGCGTGACGGCGCTGATCGGGCCGTCCGGCAGCGGCAAGAGCACGCTGCTGCGTTGCGTGAACCTGCTCGAGGTGCCCGAGGCGGGCACGCTGACGGTCGGCGACGCGCGCATCGACTTCTCGCCGGCGCAGCGGCCGGCGCGCGACGCCGTGTTCGCGGTGCGACGCCAGACCGGCATGGTGTTCCAGAACTTCCAGCTGTTTCCGCACCTGAGCGTCGTGCAGAACGTGATGGAAGGGCTCGTCACCGTGCAGCGCTGGCCGCGCGAACGAGCCCGCGAACGCGCGCTCGCGCTGCTCGAGAAGGTCGGCATCGCGGACAAGGCCGACGCGTGGCCCGGCACGCTGTCGGGCGGCCAGCAGCAACGCGTCGCGATCGCGCGTGCGCTCGCGCCGTCGCCGCAGGTGCTGTTGTGCGACGAGCCGACGTCGGCGCTCGATCCGGAACTGTCCGTCGAAGTGGTCGAGGTGCTGCGCCAGCTCGCACGGGAAGGCACGACGATGCTGATGGCCACCCACGACCTGCGCCTGGCCGCGTCGATTGCACACGACGCGGTGTTTCTCGCGGAAGGCCGCGTTGTCGAAGCCGGTGCGTCGCGCGACCTGTTCGGCGACCCGCGCGATCCGCGCACCGCGAAATTCATCTCGACGCTCGCGCAGGGCGTGCCGGTGTTCTGACGCGGCACACGTGACAAGCGACATGCGCGTCGGCGGGCGTCAACCTTGCCCTGATGCGTCGAGCACCGCCGCGACGATCGCCTCCGGTGCATCTTCCTGTACCAGATGGCCTGCGCCCGGCACCCGAATCAGCTGGCCGTGTGCGATGCGATCGGCCAGCGCCTGCCCCTGTTCGAGCGGAATCCACGCGTCGTCCTCGCCCCACACGATGCGCACCGGAAAGTCCGGCGGCGCGTAACGCGCCTCGGCTTCCTCGATGTAGCGCTGGCGCATCTGCGCGATCTGGCGATAGAACGCGGCCTGCCCGGCGGGCGTGAGCCACGGCGCGCGGTAGATCGACAGCGCCTCGTCGCTCAGCGGCCGCGCGACCGCCTTGCCGAGATACGCCGACACGAGCGCGTGATGCGCATACGCGGGCAATCCGGTGAAGGCGGCTTCGTGCTGCGCGACATGACGCACGAACGGCGAACCCTGCGGCGCGATCGCGACCGGATTCACGAGCGTGAGATCCGCATAGGCGACGCCGTCGAGAAAGTGCGCGCGCAGCACGGTTGCGCCGCCGTAGTCGTGCGCGAGTACGCGGGGGCGCGAGATGTTCCACTCGTCGAGCAGCGCGCCGAACAGCCTGTTCTGGCGGCCGAGCGACACGTCCGCGTCCGGCATGTCGGACTGACCGTACCCGAGCAGGTCGTAGAAGAACACGCGATGACGCCGCGCGAGCCACGGCGCGATCCGGCGCCACACCTGCGACGAAAACGGCGTGCCGTGCACGAGCACGAGCGGCGGGCCTTCGCCGATCGTTCCCCAGGCAATCCGGTGGCCTTCGAAAATGAAGCGGTTGGCGAGTTCGAGCATCGGCCTCTCCGTGCTAACCTGTTTTGGTTGTTAACAGGTTACTCCCGATTGCCCGGGTGTGAAACCGATAGGTGAAAATAAATGGTTACTCGACATGAGTCCGCGCGGGCCGCGCACGCATGGGGTTCAGCCGATTTCGTCGGCGGCCATCCGGCGCTCGATTTCCTCAACACGGTGGCCGATACGGGCAAGACGCGCGACGCGGACAAGCTCGTCGACTGGCCGGCCGTGCATGCGTGGGCGGAACGATCGGGGCTGCTGGCGCCGGCCGATCTGGCGCGGCTGCTGCGTCATGCGCGGCAGGACGACGCGGACGCGCTGGCGGCGCTGCATCGCTTTCGCGAGGATGCCTACACGGCAATCTTGCACCTGACGGCCGGAGGCGGCGGCACGACCGGCGCGCGCGCGGCGGACTGGCTCGCCGTCGCGATTCGCGAGGCGATCGGGCGCAGCGCGTTTGATGCGGTCGACGGCCGGTTCGCATGGCGGCCCGACGCGCGTGCCGCGTCGCGCTGGGTCGACGCGGCCGCGCTCGGCTTCGAGCAACTGCTGCGCAGCGACGATTCCGCGCGGGTGAGGCAGTGTGGCCGGTGCACGTGGTTCTTCGTCGATCGCGGCCGCGGCGTCGGGCGCCGCTGGTGCGACATGCGCACGTGCGGGAACCGCGCGAAGGTGGAGGCGTTCAGGGAGCGGTGACGCGCGCGCCGTACCGCTTGTCGTGCCACGCGATGCGCGGCCGGCGCGCGAGCGTCATGGGGCGATCTCGTGCGACCGATGCTCCGGCCACAGCGTCGCGGCGACGAACAGCCCGGCCGCGAGGAACGGCGCACCGATTGCGAGCAGGATGGCCGTGAGGCCCCAGCGATCCCAGAAGCGGTCGACGACCGCGCGCTCGGGGGTGACGGGGTCGTACAGCACGTTGACCGCTTCGCCTTCCTGCAGGCCCGGATGCGACGACGCCGCGCCCTGGGCGAACGTGATCCGGCGTCCGCTGTCGGTCGTGAACGCGACGATTGCCGAATACAGCGACGTGCGCGAGCGGGCCGACCTCGCATTTTTTGCGATCTCGACGACGTGGCCGGTCGAGCGCGCGTAGTGGTGGGCGATCTGCCACTGACGCAGGCCGGCTGCGCCGGCACCGGCAATGAAGCCCGTGCCGATCGTGATCGGAATCAGCACGATCGCGATATCCCAGCGGCGTCGCGCCTGCTTGCGCTCGGCCCGGGCGGGCGGCGCATCGGATTGCATGCGGTGGCGCTTGCCGGCGATCAGCAGGGCGCCGATCGCGAACGACGCGACGGCGAGCAGCGCTGCCACCGACGCCGGAAACCAGCGTTGTGCGAAATCGTCGATCAGCGCGGGGCGCTCGGGATGGACGGGATCGAGCAGGACCTCGACGTTTTCGCCGATGTCGTAGGCGGGGGTGGTCGACGCGGTATTGCCGGCGACCTCGCGGCGCTGACCGTCGTTCGCGAGATACGCGACGATCGGCCGGTACGCGCGCATCGCGTCGCTGTCCTGCACGATACGGACGACCGTGCCCGGCGTGCGGACCAGATGACCGGTCGCCTGCCCGGTCGTGACGGCGAGCACGCCTGCCAGTACGAGCAGTACGACGCCGAGCGCCATGGCGACAAGCGCGTCCTTACCCGGCATGGCCGGATCCGGTTCGTGCGTCGCACTGCGGATGCCGGTGTGATCGTGGGAGCGGCGTGTCCCGACGGACTCGCCGATATTGGCGCAACCAGGCTCTCTGAATGGTCGCGTCTCGGTTACATGCTTCCATGTCTGACGTCCCATGTTCTCTCAGTGCCGGCGGGCAAACGGCAGTGCCTGCGCCGGTCGTGTGATATTTGTCGGACGATTCTAGCGGAAACGATGTGGAACAGGCGTGCGATGGCGTACTGCGACAGGGCGCGCGCCGCGCGTGCGACGGCGGAAAAGGAAAAAGCCCGGTTAGCTTTCGCTAACCGGGCTTCGGAATTCCTGGTGGGGCGTGAGTGACTCGAACACTCGACCTACGGATTAAGAGTCCGCTGCTCTACCAACTGAGCTAACGCCCCCAACAGAAGAAAGATTATGCACGGGTATTTCGGGTCTTGCAAGCCCTTTCTGCAAATTTCCTGAAAATATTTCGTCACCGCTACGGCAGCTGTCGGCCCGATGACGAGCGATCGCAGTTTTCGCGCTCCCGGTATGATGACGCCACACGTGTTGCGCGGCGGTCGCGCAACGCTTTCTGGGCTTCCCGAAGATGGACGAAAACGCAGTCCGCGAATTGCTGGATCGCCTGCTGGCCCCCTGGGTCCGCTCGCTCGGTCTGGTCCCCGTGTCGATCGGCGACGACAGCGTCACGCTGCGCCTGCCGTTTTCCGGCGAATTCCGCCATTCGGGCGGCATCATCTGCGGCCAGGTGTTCACGGCGGCCGCCGACACCGCGATGGTGGTCGCGATCTCGGTCGCGCTCGGCGAGTTCCGGCCGATGACCACCGTATCGCTGAACACGAACTTCATGCGGCCCGTGCGCAAGGGCGACGTGCTCGTCACCGCGCGCGTGCTGCGGATGGGCCGCAATCTCGTATTCGGCGAAGTCGAGCTGTTCGACGAGGACGGCAAGATGGCCGTTCACGCGACGTCGACCTACGCGCTCGTCAGCTGAGCGGCGCGATGTTCGACCAGATCGTCTTTGCGGGCGGCGGCAATCGCTGCTGGTGGCAGGCCGGCTTCTGGGATATCGCCCAGCCGGCGCTCGGCCTGCGCCCGCGCGTGATCACCGGCATCTCGGCCGGCGCGGCGACCGCGTGCATGCTGTATACGCGCGACGCCGCCTGGGTGATGCGCTATTACGAAGAGGCGCTGCGCCACAACCGGAAGAACGCGTACTGGGGCAACCTGTTCGGGCGCGAGCCCGTGTTTCCGCATTACCGGATTTACCGCCAGGCGCTGCTCGACATCTACGGCGAGCCGTTCGCGAAGCTGGCCGCGGCGCCGGAGATCCGCATCGGCGTGTCGCACGTGCCGCGCTGGCTCGGCGCGCGCAGCGCGGTGGCCGCCGGGCTCGTCGCGTACAACATCGAGAAGTACGTGCGCAAGACGCTGCACCCGACGCTCGGGCGCTCGCTCGGCTTTCGGCCGGAATTCGTGCGCGCGCAGGCCTGCGCGCGCGTCGACGATCTCGCCGACCTGATCCTGCAGTCGTCCTGCACGCCGCCGTTCACGCCGGTGCTGCGCCGCGGCGGCCGGCCCGTGCTGGATGGCGGGATGGTCGACAACGTGCCGGTCGACGCGCTCGACCCGACGCCCGGCGACGTGCTGGTGCTCGTCACGCGGCTGTACCCGCGCCCGCAGATGTTCACGGTCGCGCACGGCGAGCAGCGGCGGCTTTACGTCCAGCCGTCGAGCAAGGTGCCGATTTCGAGTTGGGATTACACGAGCCCGTCGCAGATGCGGCATGCGTACGATCTCGGGCGGCGCGACGGCGAGCATTTCCTCACGCGCGTCGGCGCGATGACGGGCGGCCGCGTGGCCGCCTGAAGACGGGAAGCAGGAAGCGGGGCCGCGCGGCAGGCGCGGCCCGCGGCGCTCAGCGCACGCGGCGCGGCGTCAGTGCTTCCGGGTTGACGACGCTCGACATGTCGCCCTGGTCGAACGCCAGGATGTTCCGGAATGCCGCGCTGAAGTAGAGCTCGTAGCTTTCGCGCTCGACGTAGCCGATGTGCGGCGTGCAGATCACGTTTTCCATCCGCAGCAGGCTGTAGCCCTGCAGGATCGGCTCGCTTTCGAACACGTCGATCGCGACCATTCCCGGGCGATTGTGCGACAGCGCGTTGACCAGTGCATTTTCCTCGAGCAATTCGGCGCGGCTCGTGTTGACGAGCAGCGACGTCGGCTTCATCCGCATCAGGTCTTCCTGCTTCACGATCCCGCGCGTGTCGTCATGCAGGCGCAGGTGCAGCGACAGCACGTCGCTCTGCTCGAACAGCGCTTCGCGGCTTTCGGCGGCCGTATAGCCGTCGGCGCGCGCGGCCTCGAGCGAATGCTCGCGGCCCCAGATCAGCACGTTCATCCCGAACGCCTTGCCGTAGCCGGCGACGAGCCGGCCGATCTTGCCGTAGCCCCAGATGCCGAGCGTCTGGCCGCGCAGCACCTGGCCGAGGCCGAAGTTCGGCGGCATCGCCGACGTCTTCAGGCCCGACTGTTGCCACGCGCCTTGCTTCAGGTTCGCGACGTATTGCGGAATGCGGCGCTGGGCGGCCATCACGAGCGCCCAGGTCAGTTCGGCGGGGGCAATCGGCGAGCCCGTGCCTTCGAGCACAGCGATGCCGCGGTCGGTACACGCTTCGAGATCGATGTGGCTCGAAATGCGGCCGGTCTGGCTGATCATGCGCAGGTTCGGCAGCTTGGCGAGCAGTTGCGACGAAATCGGGGTCCGTTCGCGAATCAGCACGAGCGCCTCGACTTCCGCCAGACGGCTGGCGAGCTGTCCCAATCCGCGCACCGTATTGTTGAAGACCTTCACGTCGTGGTCGGCAAGCATCTCGAAGCAGTTCAGCTTGCGGACGGCGTCCTGGTAGTCGTCGAGGATGGCAATTTTCATGGTGAGCGGGTGTCGCGCGTTGAAAGCGGCGGTGGCGGCGGCGCACGTCGCGCACCCGTCCCGCCCGGCCGGGGCCGACATGATGCTACGTCGGCCGCCTTCATGGTGTCTTTTTAACAGGTTGTTACGCTCCGCCGCAATTGGCGGCGGCCTGACCCGGCGCCGCTTGCGCGACGGGTGGAAGGGTGCGCTGTTGTGTCGCATCAAATACGTCCTTCCTGATTCGGCCACTTACTCGACGAGGTTCACCCAATTGTTGCTTCAATCAGAATAATTGGATCAACTATCCGCAGAAGGCGAGGATTTTTGACTATTTTTATCGTCAACCGGGGCCTTGTTGAGCAACTCTGCATCATTTCCGCTGTCGTAGGAGAATTACGCATTTGCTTCATCTTTTTGAAGTTGTAACAGCGGCAGGAGTCGTTTATGGATCATTTGCAGTCGATGCGCGTGTTCGTCAAGGTTGCAGATCTCGGCAGTTTTGCGCGGGCCGCGAGTGCAATGGATATCTCCAACGCGGTCGCGACGCGTCACGTCGCCGATCTGGAAGGCCGGCTCGGCACGCGTTTGCTGAACCGCACCACGCGCAGCCTTTCCCTGACGGAGTCGGGCCAGGTCTATCTGGAGCGTGCTCGCCAGATCCTCGATGAGCTCGAGGACGTCGAGCAGATGGTCGTTGCGCGCAATCACGAGCCGGTCGGAACGTTGCGCATCGTTGCGCCTGTCGTGTTCGGCCTGCACAACCTCGCGCCCGTGTTGCAGTCGTACACGGAGAATTTCCCGAAAGTGGTGCCGGATCTCACGCTGGTCGACCGGCAGGTCGATCTCGTCGAGGAAGGCTTCGACGTCGGCATCGTCGTCACGCGCCAGATGCGCAGCGCGAGCATCGTCACGCGGCGCCTGACCACCGGCTGCATGACCGTATGCGCGACGCCGAGCTATCTGGAGAAGCACGGCGTGCCGACCCATCCGGAGCATCTCGCCGAGCACCCGAGCCTGAGCCTGCCGACCGAATACTGGGGTGACGAGCGTGTGTTCACGGGGCCGGACGGCGAAGTGCGCGTGCGCCCGACCAATGTGATCGTCGCGAACAACACCGCGATGCTGCGCCAGTTCGCGCTGCTCGGGATGGGGGTCGCGATTCTGCCGAGCTACCTGATCGGCGGCGATATCGCGCGCGGCGCGCTCGTGCGGCTGCTGCCGGATTTCCGGCTGCCGCAGGTCGAGATCAACATCGCTTACCCGAGCCGGCGCCATCTGCCCGCGAAGGTGCGCACGTTCATCGACCACCTCGTCGAGCATTTCAGCCACTCGACCGACGCGACGATGGGCGAGCAGTGGGCCGCGCAGAGTTCGGCGCTCGCGCCGATCGGTGTCGAGACACGTGCCGAGCAGCCGGAAGCGGCCGACCCGAACCTGTCGCCGCGTCTGCCGCGTTCGCCGCGCACGCGCGTTGCGGCGCCGTCGCCGCTGTAACGGCGCGACGGCCGGGCGGCGGTTGCCGCCGGCACAAAAAAAACGCGGATCGAGCAATCGATCCGCGTTTTTTTATGGCTGCCTGCCCGAGTTCGGCATGGCCGGGGGGAGCCCCGGCCGTCAGGCCGTCACGAGCCCGTCTTGCGCGCCGTCGTCTTGCGGGCGGCGGTCTTGCGAGCCGGTGCCGGTTTCTCTTCGGCGCCTTCCGTCACGGTTTCGGCATCCTTCGTCGCCGATTTTGCCGTCTTCTTCGCGGCAGCGGCCTTCGGCTCCTTCTTCTCGAACTCGAAGCCGATCTTGCCGTCCGGCTGCTTCACGAGGAAGGCCTTGAAGTTGCGTCCCGTGCGCGACGACTTGAAGTTCGGCAGCAGATCCGTGCGGCCGTCGGCCAGCAGCTTGCCCATCTGCTCACGCGTGATTTCCTGCTGCAGGATCACCTTGCCCGAGCGGAAATCGCAGGTCTTCGGGTTGGCCACCGAGTGCTCGCACACGTAGCTCATCCCGTGCTCGAACACGCGGCCCTTGCACTTCGGGCACGCGCCGACCGGCTCCTGTGCGGAAAAGTCGGGCGCTTCGCCTTCCTCGCCGCCGGTGTCCTGGCCGAAATCGAACTCGAGCTTGTAGTTCTTCGTCTCGTCGTCGAAGGACAGCTTGAGGATCGCCGAGAACGGGCGGCCCATCTTGCTGCGGAAGCCGGACAGCGGGCCGATCGTCTTCTCGCGCAGCAGCTCCTCGACTTCCGCGATCTCGAACTGCCGGCTGCCCGGGATCTTCGAGATAGAGAACTCGCACTTCGTGCACGCGAAGCGGCGGTAGTTTTCCTTCACCTGGCCGCCGCAGTTCGGGCACGGCGTCTCGAGCGTCGCGTAATCGCCGGGGATCGTGTCCGAATCGTATTCCTTCGCGCGCTTCACGATCTGCTGCGTCATGCGGGCGATTTCCTGCATGAACGCTTCGCGCCCGAGGTTGCCGCGCTCCATCTGCGACAGCTTGTATTCCCATTCGCCGGTGAGCTCGGGCGCGGTGAGTTCCTTCACGCCGAGCCCGCGCAGCAGCGTCATCAGCTGGAATGCCTTCGCGGTCGGGATCAGTTCGCGGCCTTCGCGCACGAGGTACTTCTCGCCGAGCAGGCCTTCGATGATCGCCGCGCGCGTGGCCGGCGTGCCGAGGCCCTTCGCGGCCATCGCCTCGCGCAGTTCGTCGTCCTCGACGAGCTTGCCCGCGCCTTCCATCGCGGACAGCAGCGTCGCTTCCGAGTAGCGTGCGGGCGGCTTCGTGACGAGCGCGACGGCGGCGATTTCGTCCGTCTTCACCTTCTCGTCCTTCTGCACCGGCACGAGGTTCGCATCCGCGCCTTCGGCGTCGCGGCCGTACACCTGCAGCCAGCCCGGCTCGACGAGCACCTTGCCTTCGGTCTTGAAGTGATGGCCGGCGACTTCGGTGATCCGCGTCGTGACGCGGAATTCGGCGGCCGGGAAGAACACGGCGAGGAAGCGCTTCACGACCATGTCGTACAGCTTCTGCTCCGGCTCGGACAGCGACTTCGGCGCCTGCAGCGTCGGGATGATTGCAAAGTGGTCGCTGATCTTCGAGTTGTCGAAGATCCGCTTGTTCGGCTTCACCCAGCCCTTGTCGAGCACCTGCTTCGCGTGCGGCAGGTAATTGTTGCTCTCCTTGAGCATCTCGAGCGTGGACTGGACCGTCGACAGGTAGTCTTCCGGCAGCGCGCGCGCGTCGGTACGCGGGTAGGTCAGCACCTTGTGCTTTTCATACAGCGCCTGCGCGAGGCCGAGCGTGTTCTTCGCGGAGAAGCCGAAGCGGCTGTTCGCTTCACGCTGCAGGCTCGTCAGGTCGAACAGCAGCGGCGACAGCTGCGTCGACGGCTTCGATTCCTCGGAGACCGTGCCGACCTGGTCGCGGCACGCGGCGACGATCGTCTCGGCAGCCGGCAGGCTCCACAGGCGGGAGTCGCGCTTCTCCGGATCGAATTCGTCGCGCTTGAATTTCGGGTCGTACCACTTGCCTTCGTAGAAGCCGCCCGCGCATGCGAATTCGGCCTTCACTTCCCAGTAGTCGCGCGGGACGAAGCGGCGGATTTTCTCTTCGCGTTCGACGACGATCGACAACGTTGGCGTCTGAACGCGGCCAACTGTCGTCAGGAAGAAGCCGCCGCCCTTGCTGTTGAACGCGGTCATCGCGCGGGTGCCGTTGATCCCGACGAGCCAGTCGGCTTCCGAGCGGCAGCGTGCGGCGTCGGCGAGCGGCAGCATGTCCGCGTCGCTGCGCAGGTTCGCGAAGCCGTCGCGGATTGCCTGCGGGGTCATCGACTGCAGCCACAGGCGCTGGACCGGCTGCTTCGCCTTCGCGTGCTGCGCGATCAGGCGGAAAATCAGCTCGCCCTCGCGCCCCGCGTCACATGCGTTGATCAGGCGGTCGACGTCCTTGCGCTTCAACAGCTTGGTGAGCACCTTGAGGCGCGACTCGCTTTTTGCGATCGGGTTCAGGTCGAAATGCGGGGGGATGACGGGCAGATGCGCGAAGCTCCATTTCCCGCGCTTGACCTCGTACTCTTCCGGGGCGGCGATTTCCAGCAGGTGGCCGACAGCGGACGAAAGGACGAAATCGTCGCTCTCGTAATACTCGTCATGCTTGGTAAAGCCGCCCAAAGCGCGTGCGATGTCGTTCGCGACAGAAGGCTTTTCCGCAATGATCAGTGCTTTGGACATGACAGGTGTGTGTTGGTAGACCGGGTTCGCCGGTTGTGGGTCCCTTTTACGACCGCTTTATAGCACACGCCGCAGCAATGGCGGCTCAGCGCGTAAAAAGCGGCTCATCATAGAGGGGGGCCGCAACGGCGGCAAGCGCCCGGCGCGGCGGGGCGCGCAAACGCGCGCTAAACCACCGGCCGGCTCGCGAATTCAGGCTTCGACGGCCAGGATGTTGCGCAATTTCGGTGCGTGCGGCGCGCCGGGTACCGCGCTCAGGTCGGACAGCATCCGCTCGACGATCGCCGCATGCGGCAGCACCGTGCCGAAGAAGCGGGCGGTGTGGGTATCTTCGATCAGGATGGTCGGGAAGTTCTCGACGTCGAGATCGTCGAGCTGGTCGGCATGCGTTTCGATGTCGATCCAGGCGAAGCAGGCATCCGGATGCGCGTCGGCGAGCTGGTCGAAGGCCGTCCGGTAGTCGCGGCACGTGCCGCACCACTCGGCGCACAGGCAGGCGACGAGCAACGTGCCGGGATCGGCGAGGCGCTCGGCGATCCGATCCGCATCGGTGTCGAGATTCAGCGCGGGCATGGGTTTCCTTGGGTATCGTCGGCGGCCTTGCCGCCCCTATGCGGGGGAATGTAGCACGCCGTCCACGGGCGAGGTGCGCGCTGCGTCAAGCCGCGCGAAGCGTCCGCCGGGGAGGCTGGCGACGCGGCCGGCCAGTTCCAGCGCCAGCAGCGCGCGGTGCAGTACGTCGTCAGGCACGCCGCTGTGCTCGGCGATCCATTCGTAGGTGACGGGGCCGTATCCCAATGCGGCAAGCACGGCCTGCTCTGCCGGGGTGGCGGGCAGCGGTGGCGCCGGCGATGGTGCTTCGTCTCGGGCGGACGCGGTGGCCGGAACGGCATCGCCATTGTGGATAACATCGGCCGCGGCACGCTGAGTGGCGGTTTCGGTTTCGCGAAGGTCGCCGGTGCCCGCGCACGGATGCCCGGAGCACGCCGCACCGCCTGCCGTGCCGGCTTTCGATTCGCCCAGCCCGTATTCCTCGAGCACGTCGAGCGGCGCCGCCGTGAGCTTCGCGCCGTCGCGGATCAACGCGTGGCAGCCCTGCGCCAGCGGCGCATGGATCGAGCCCGGCATGGCGAACACATCGCGCCCCAGTTCGTTCGCGAGCCGCGCGGTGATCAGCGAACCGGAGCGCGGCGCGGCCTCGACGACGAGCGCGCCGATCGCGAGCGCGGCGATCAGCCGGTTGCGCTGCGGGAAGTGGGCGGCGCGGGCCGGCGTGCCGAGCGGCCATTCCGACACGATCGCGCCGTGCGCGGCGATCTCGTGGGCGAGCGCGCGGTGCCGCGCCGGGTAGACGAGATCGGCGCCGGTCGCGATCACCGCGACCGTGCCCGACCGGCCGTCGAGCCCGCCACGATGTGCGGCCGCGTCGATCCCGAGCGCGAGGCCCGACACGATCGGCAGCCCGGCGTCGGACAGTTCGCGCGCGAAGTGCGTTGCGTCGACGAGCCCCTGCGGCGTGGCGTGACGGCTGCCGACCACGGCGAGGCTGCGCGCGTGCAGCAGGTCGAGCCGGCCCTTTACATATAGCAGCAGCGGCGGATCGTGCAGGTCGCGCAACCGCGGCGGGTAGGCCGGATCGTTGAGCGTGACGAGCGCATTGCCCGGCGCGTCGAGCCACGCGAGCGCGGCGTCGGTGCGCGCGTCGAGATCGCCGCGCTCGCTTGCGCGCACGGCCAGGGCGGTGGCGGCGCTGGTTACGGCGGCGATGGCGTGGTCGGGCGTACGTAGAAGCGCGTCCGGCGAGCCGAACGCATCGAGCAGGGCCTGCAGCGCGGCCGGGGCGAGGCCGGGCGCATGCGCAAGCTGCAGCCACGCGCGCACGGCGGAGAGGGTCAGCGCTTGCGGCGACATGAGGCGCCCCTCGAATGCGGTGGCCAGCGGACCGCGTGGCGCCATGATAAAATTTTCATCATCCGAAATACTCGACAGGGCCGCGCGCGCAGGCGTCCGGCCAATTGCAGGAGGCGTGATCCGCGGCATTGATTCGCCGCGCGTCCGCCTCATCTTCATTGCATCCTGGCGGCAGCGCCAGCCGGCCGGATGGCCGATGCGGCACGCCGCTCCACCGAATACCGAACGCCATGGCTTTACTCAATATTCTTCATTACCCCGACAAGCGGCTGCACAAGGTCGCGAAGCCCGTCGACAAGGTCGACGACCGGATCCGCAAGCTCGTCGCCGACATGGCCGAGACCATGTATGCGGCGCCAGGGATCGGCCTTGCCGCCACGCAGGTCGACGTGCACGAGCGCGTGATCGTGATCGACGTCTCCGAGGAGAAGAACGAGCTGCGCGCGTTCATCAACCCGGAGATCGTGTGGTCGAGCGATGCAAAGCAGATCTATGAAGAGGGCTGCCTGTCGGTGCCCGGCATCTACGACGAAGTCGAGCGTCCCGATCATGTGCGCGTGCGCGCGCTCAACGAGCAGGGCGAGACTTTCGAACTCGACTGCGAGGGCCTGCTGGCCGTGTGCGTCCAGCACGAGATGGATCACCTGATGGGGCGCGTGTTCGTCGAATACCTGTCGCCGCTCAAGCAGACGCGCATCAAGACGAAGATGAAGAAACTCGAACGCGCGATGTAACGCGCGTTCGCCCAGCCCGACCCCGAACGCTGTCATGACCCATACGTTGCGCGTAGTTTTTGCCGGCACGCCGGAATTCGCCGCGGCTGCCCTCGCCGCGATCCACGAGGCCGGATTTCCGGTGCCGCTCGTGCTCACCCAGCCCGATCGCCCTGCCGGGCGCGGGATGAAACTGCAGGCGAGCGCGGTGAAGCGCTACGCCGTCGAGCACGGGATGCCCGTCGCGCAACCGCCGTCGCTGCGCCGGGCGGGCAAGTACCCGGCCGAGGCGGCCGACGCGATCGAGCTGCTGCGCTCGACGCCGCATGACGTGATGGTGGTCGCCGCCTACGGCCTGCTGCTGCCGCAGGAAGTGCTCGACATTCCGCGCGCCGGCTGCATCAACATTCACGCGTCGCTGCTGCCGCGCTGGCGCGGCGCCGCGCCGATCCACCGCGCGATCGAGGCCGGCGACGCCGAGACGGGCGTCACGCTGATGCAGATGGACATCGGCCTCGACACCGGCGCGATGATCGAGGAAGCGCGCATCGCGATCGCGCCCGACGAGACGACCGCGACGCTGCACGACCGGCTCGCCGCCGAAGGCGCGCGACTGATCGTCGACGCGCTCGTGCAGCTCGAGCGCGACGGCGTGCTGCCGGCGACGCCGCAGCCGGCCGACGGCGTGACCTATGCGGAAAAGATCGGCAAGCACGAAGCGGCGCTCGACTGGCGCAAGCCGGCCGACGTGCTTGCGCGCCAGGTGCGTGCGTTCGATCCGTTCCCGGGCGGCGTCGCGACGCTCGACGGCGCGGCGATCAAGCTGTGGGCAGCCGAGCCGGTGGCGGCGCGCGGCGACGCGGCGCCCGGCACGATCGTCGAAGCCGCACCGGAAGGCGTGGTCGTCGCGTGCGGCAGCGGTGCGCTGCGCGTCACGCAATTGCAGAAGCCGGGCGGCAAGCGGCTGCCCGCGCGCGAATTCCTGGCCGGCTCGCCGCTCGCCGCGGGTCAGCGTTTCGCGCTGACCGACGTTGCCTGACGCGGCCTGACCGCCATTCGACACGGCCTGCCGGGCGTGCGCAATCGGCCGGATGGCCGAGTCGCGCGGCGCGGCAGGCGCGCGTAGAATTTCCCTGCGCTCCCCGGTTTCGAGGTTTTCATGTTCGGCATCACCCATTTCGGCTTCTTCGTGCTGGCAGTCTTCCTGCTGAACGTCACGCCCGGCCCCGATACGGCCTATATCGTCGGCCGCAGCGTCGCGCAGGGCCGCGGCGCGGGGCTGATGTCGGCGTTCGGCATTTCGGCCGGCTGCTGCGTTCACGCGCTCGCTTGCGCATTCGGCCTGACCGCGCTGCTCGCGGCGTCGGCTGCCGCATTCACGGTGATCAAGCTGGTCGGCGCCGCCTACCTGATCTACCTGGGCGTGCGGATGATCATCGCGAAGCAGGCGGCCGAGCCGTCGGGCACGGCGGCCCCGCAAGCCGCGAAGCCGCTGCGCCAGCTGTTCATGCAGGGCTTCTGGACCAACGTGCTGAACCCGAAGGTCGTGCTGTTCTTCGTGTCGTTCTTCCCGCAGTTCGTGTCGGCCGACAGCCCGCACAAGGCATGGGCGTTCCTGACCCTCGGCGGTGTGTTCGTCGCGATGAGCACGGTGTGGACCAGCCTCGTCGCGTGGGTCGCGGGCAGTGTCACGGCGCGCTTCTCCGGCAAGCCGGGCGTCAAGAAGTGGCTTGACCGCACGGTCGGCAGCGCTTTCGTCGGCCTCGGTCTTCGTCTTGCAACCTCGCAACGGTGAGATTGAATTTTTCCGGCAAGACCTTATCTAACAAAACGCTTACAATTTTCCGCCGTGCTCTTTTGATGCGCGGCGGGTCCCCTGACGGATAAGGAGTGGGTATGTTCAATTGGGTCAAAACGGCGATGCTGATGGCCGCGATCACGGCCCTGTTCATCGTGATCGGCGGGATGATCGGCGGTTCGCGAGGCATGACGATCGCGCTGCTGTTCGCGCTCGGCATGAATTTCTTCTCTTACTGGTTCTCGGACAAGATGGTGCTGCGCATGTACAACGCGCAGGAAGTCGACGAGAACACGGCGCCGCAGTTCTACCGGATGGTGCGCGAGCTGGCCACGCGCGCGAACCTGCCGATGCCGCGCGTCTACCTGATCAACGAGGATGCGCCGAACGCGTTCGCAACGGGCCGCAACCCCGAGCACGCGGCAGTCGCCGCGACAACGGGCATCCTGCGCGTGCTGTCGGAGCGCGAGATGCGCGGCGTGATGGCGCACGAGCTCGCACACGTGAAGCACCGCGACATCCTGATCTCGACGATCACCGCGACGATGGCGGGCGCGATCTCGGCCATCGCGAACTTCGCGATGTTCTTCGGCGGGCGCGACGAGAATGGCCGGCCGGCCAACCCGATCGCGGGTATCGCGGTCGCGCTGCTCGCACCGATCGCAGGCGCGTTGATCCAGATGGCGATTTCGCGGGCACGCGAGTTCGAGGCGGACCGCGGCGGCGCGCAGATTTCCGGCGATCCGCAATCGCTTGCGACCGCGCTCGACAAGATCCATCGCTACGCGGCGGGCATCCCGTTCCAGGCGGCCGAGCAGCATCCGGCCACCGCGCAGATGATGATCATGAACCCGCTGCACGGTGGCGGCCTGCAGAATCTGTTCTCGACGCACCCGGCCACCGAGGAGCGCATCGCGCGCCTGATGGAGATGGCGCGTACCGGCCGCTTCGACTAAGCCACGGCACACACCGTGCGGCAGTTGCCGCGCGGGGGCCGTCACACCACCCCGCACGCTTCGCGCTGCGGGGTGTTTCATTTGCGCGTGCCGTAAAGGGGCCAAAGGGCCTGCAGCATCGCAGGCTACAATGCCCGGTTTGGGATGGCAGGGCCCACGGGCGCCGCGATCCCGCCGTTTGCCGCATGGGCTTGCTGTGCCTGTTGGCCGCGCTTGTTTGCCGAATTTGCTCCGATGACACGAACCCGTTCTACCGCTCCGTCTTCTTCCGGCCGCCCGGCGCGCCTGTCCGCGCTGCATCTCGCGCCCGATTCGCTCGGCTTCGCACTCGACGCGGCCGCGCAGGCGGTCGATGCGGTGCGGCGCGGCACCGCGCTGCCGGCGGCGCTGTCGGCGGTATTCGCGCAGATGCCGTCCGGTGCGCAGGCGCTCGCGCGCGGGGCGACGCAGGACGTCGCTTACCGGACGATGCGCCGTCTCGGCAGTGCGGACTGGCTGATCGGCCGGCTCATCAGCAAGGCGCCGCCCGCCTACGTGCACGCGGTGCTCGCTGGCGCGTTCGCGCTGCTGCTCGACCCGGCGGACGAGGCCGCGTATCCGGCGTTCACGGTGGTCGACCAGGCCGTGACCGTGATCGGGGCACGCCGAGAATGCGCGTTCGCGAAGGGGATGGTCAACGCGGTGCTGCGCCGTTTCCTGCGCGAGCGCGACGCGCTCGTCGCGGCGCTGCAGGACGATGTCGTCGCGCGCTGGAACTACCGCGCGTGGTGGGTCGCTTCGGTGCAGCGCGCGTGGCCCGACGCATGGCAGGCGATCCTCGAGGCCGGCGAGCGGCAAGGGCCGCTGACGCTGCGCGTGAACGCGCGCCGCGCGAGCGTCGACGCGTATCTCGAGACGCTGCGCGAGAACGGGATCGACGCGACCGCGATCGGCCGGCATGCGGTGCGGCTCGCGTCGGCGCTGCCGGTCGATCGCATT
This sequence comes from Burkholderia sp. Tr-20390, assembly GCF_017104595.1. Lineage (NCBI taxonomy): Bacteria > Pseudomonadati > Pseudomonadota > Betaproteobacteria > Burkholderiales > Burkholderiaceae > Burkholderia > Burkholderia sp. Tr-20390. Next base: position 51,849 of record NZ_JAAGPC010000043.1, read on the forward strand.
CCGGGGTTTGCCGACGGTGTCGTGTCGGTGCAGGACGCCGGCGCGCAGCTCGCCGCCGAATGGCTCGGTGCGCGCGACGGCATGCGCGTGCTCGACGCATGCGCGGCGCCCGGCGGCAAGACCGGTCATATTCTCGAATTGGCCGATGCGGAAGTCGTTGCGCTGGAAAGCGACGCCGCGCGCGCGGCACGGATCGGCGAGAACCTCGTGCGGCTGTCGCTCGAAGCGGACGTGCGCGTCGGCGACGCGGGGGCGCCGGACTCTTGGTACGACGGGCGCCCGTTCGACCGCATCCTTGCCGACGTGCCGTGCTCGGCGTCCGGCATCGTGCGTCGGCACCCCGACATTCGCTGGCTGCGCCGCGAGGCTGACATCCCGGCGCTCGTCGCGGAACAGCGCCGCATCCTGGCGGCGTTGTGGCCGCTCGTGAAGCCGGGCGGCGAACTGCTTTACGTGACCTGTTCGGTCTTCCCCGAGGAAGGCGAACTGCAGGCCCGCTGGTTTGAAGCGGCCTGTGAAGATGCGGTACGATTGGACGCCCCCGGCCAGCTGCTGCCGGGCGGAGTGCAGGGAGGGGCGGCCGCCGGCGCACTCGACCAGAACACCGATCACGACGGATTTTTCTACGCGCGGTTTCAGAAACGGTGACGATCAAACACCTTTTTCCACTTCGGCTCGCGGCCGTCCTGATGGTCGCGTTGACGCTGTGCCTGGCCGTCGTCCGGCCGGCGCATGCCGAGTCGATCGCCGTGCAGCGCGCGTCGCTCCAGTCCGACGGAAGCGGCTGGGCGCTCGACGCACGCTTCGATTTCGAGCTGAACCCGAACCTCGAGGATGCCGTCAACAAGGGCATTCCGCTTTATTTCACGACCGACTTCGAGTTGAGCCGTGCGCGCTGGTACTGGTTCGACGAGCAGCCGGTGGCGGTGACGCAGACGATCCGCCTGTCGTTCCAGCCGCTCACGCGCGAGTATCGCGTGTCGACGGGCGGCCTGCAGCTCGGTTTCCCGTCGCTGAAGGACGCGCTCGCGGTCGTCAGGCACATCACGTCGTGGCACGTGATCGACCGCAACCAGGTGCGCGCCGGTGAAACCTACACGGCGTCGGTGCGGATGCAGCTCGATACGGCGCTGATGCCGAAGCCGTTCCAGGTCGATGCCGTGAACAACCGCGACTGGACGCTCGGGTCCGACTGGAAGCGCTTCAACTTCACGGTGACCGAACGTGCTAAATAAAGTGCGCCGCGCGGCCAGCGGGAAGAGCCTCCTCATCCGCGTGATCGTCTCGACGGTCGCGCTGACCGCGCTGCTGCTGCTCGTGCTGCTCGCGGCCGCGAGCGCGAACACCGAATTCTTCGACCGCTACTACTCGTGGCTGTACGCGACGAACATCGTCGTCGCGCTCGTGTTCCTGCTCGTGGTGCTCGGGCTGATCGGGATGATCGTCGTGCGCCTGAGGAAGGGCAAGTTCGGCACGCGGCTGCTCGCGAAGCTCGCGGTGTTCTTCGCGCTCGTCGGCGTCGTGCCGGGCGGGATCATCTACATCGTGTCGTACCAGTTCGTGTCGCGCAGTATCGAGTCGTGGTTCGACGTGAACGTCGAGACGGCGCTGACGGCCGGCCTGAACCTCGGCCGCGGGATGCTCGATGCGTCGCTGTCCGATCTGCAGACGAAGGCGCGGCTGATGTCCGACCAGCTCGCGAGCGTCGATGCGAACACCAACGGCACGACGCTCACGTTGCTGCGCTTGCGCGACCAGTTCGGCGTGCAGGACGCGACGATCGTCGAGCCGAGCCGCGGCGGCTCGGGTGCGTCCCCCGACCTGCACATCGTCGCGCAGGCGTCGGGCAATTTCGCGGCACTGATTCCGGACGACCTGCCGACGCCGCTGATGCTGAACCAGGCGCGCGAACACGGCGCGTACGCGGCGATCGAGGGTGAAGTCGACGGCGACCCGCGCGCGCACGGCGCGAAGGGGGCGCTGCGGTTGCGCGTCGTGCGGCCGATTCCCGATGCATCGACGTCGTTGCTGCAGCCGGCGGAACGCTTCCTGCAGCTCACGCAGCCGGTGCCGCCGACGCTTGCCCACAACGCGGACGCCGTGCAGCGCGCGTATCGCGAGTACCAGGAAAAGTCGCTGGGCCGCACGGGGCTGCGCAAGATGTACATCGGCACGCTGACGCTTGCGCTGTTCCTCGCGACCTTCATCGCGATGATGCTCGCGCTCGCGCTCGGCCAGCAGCTCGCGCGGCCGCTGTTCCTGCTCGCGCAGGGCACGAAGGAGGTCACGGAAGGCGACTACACGCCGAAGCGCGAGATCAAGACGCGCGACGAGCTCGGCTTCCTCACGCAGTCGTTCAACGCGATGACGCGCCAGTTGTCCGAAGCGCGGCTCGCGGTCGAGAAGAACCGCGTCGCGCTCGAGCATTCGAAGACGTATCTCGAGAGCATCCTCGCGAACCTGACGGCCGGCGTGTTCGTGCTCGACCGCCAGTTCCGGCTGACGACGGCCAATCGCGGCGCCGAGCGGATCTTCCGGCAGCCGTTCAACACGCTGATCGGCACGACGCTCGACCGGATCGGCGTGGCCGCCGGGTTCGGCGCGATGGTGCGCAAGGCGTTCGCCGATCGCGAGGCGGCGTCCGACGGCGGCAGCGGCGATCGCGGCCACTGGCAGCAGCAGTTCGCGATCGAGGTGCCGGGCGAAGCCGATCCGCTGACCTTGCTCGTGCGCGGCACGCGCCTCGTGTCGACGGTCGAGGGGCAGGCCGACGATCCGCAGACGTCCGGTTACGTCGTCGTGTTCGACGACATCTCCGACGTGATTTCCGCGCAGCGTTCGGTCGCGTGGGGCGAGGTCGCGCGCCGGCTCGCGCACGAGATCAAGAATCCGCTGACGCCGATTCAGCTGTCGGCGGAGCGGCTGCAGATGAAGCTCTCCGACAAGCTCGCCCCGCCCGATGCCGATGTGCTCAAGCGCGGCGCGACGATGATCGTCAATCAGGTCGCCGCGATGAAGCGAATGGTCGACGATTTCCGCGAATACGCGCGCACGCCGCCGGCGGTACTCTCGAACCTGCAGTTGAACGAACTGGCGAGCGAGGTGCTGGGGCTGTACGGAGTGGGCGAAGGCAAGAGCGCGATCGTCGCCGAGCTCGCGCCGTCGCTGCCGGTGATACGCGGTGATGCGACGCAACTGCGCCAGGTGATTCACAACCTGCTGCAGAATGCGCAGGATTCGGTCGCGGAGTCGGCGCATCCGCGTGTGTTGATCGAAACCAAGACAGTAGAATATGGCGATCCCGACGCCGAGGGCAAAACGCGCGTCGCGGTACGTCTTACCGTGTCCGACAACGGGCCCGGTTTTCCGGCGCGCATCCTGACTCGCGCGTTCGAGCCTTATGTGACGACGAAGGCGAAGGGCACGGGTCTGGGGTTGGCCACGGTCAAGAAGATCGTCGATGAGCACGGTGCGCGGATCGATCTGCGCAATCGCATGCACGGCGAGACCGTCGAGGGTGCGCAGGTGTCGATCCTGTTCCTGCAGATGGCGAGCGATGCGCCAGGCGCCGAATCGGGCGTGCAGGACGGGGCGGCCCCCGCCAAGACAAAAGCAAGTGAGCAGACAAAGGCAGCGTAAATGGCAACCATCCTGGTGGTAGATGATGAAATGGGCATCCGGGAATTGCTCTCGGAGATCCTCAGCGATGAAGGACACGTCGTCGAGGCGGCGGAGAACGCGCAGGCCGCGCGGGAATACCGGTTGAATCAGGCGCCCGATCTCGTGCTGCTCGATATCTGGATGCCCGATACCGACGGCGTGACGTTGCTCAAGGAGTGGGCGGCGCAGGGGCTGCTGACGATGCCCGTGATCATGATGTCCGGGCACGCGACGATCGATACGGCCTATCCGGCCCAGCGGGTCGAGACCCTGCTGACGCTGGCCCGGCCGGCCGTCATCGTCGGCACCGACTGCCAGCCGCCGCCGGCGCTGGCGTCGATCCCGTTGGTCGATCCCGCGCGCCTGCC
>NZ_JAAGPC010000439.1:0-528 GCF_017104595.1 Burkholderia sp. Tr-20390
TGCGTGGAGCGACGCGCCGAGCGCATCGGCCAGCAACTGGCGCCAGCGCGGATCGACCGAGCCGCCGCCCGCGAGACGCAGCATCGCGACCGGATCGCCGCGCTCGGCATCGCGGATCGCATCGAGCCCGGCGCGCAACGCGAACGCGACACCTTCGAACGCGGCGCGCATCATCGCGCCGCGCGTGTCGCCGAGCCCGAGGCCGAGCCAGCCGCCGCGCGCGTCGGGGTTCATCCACGGCGAACGCTCGCCCGTCAGGTACGGCAGGAAGCACAGGCGTTCCGACGCCGCGTGGGCGAACGCGTCGTCATACGCATCGGCCCACTGCGCGTAGCCGAGCCAGCCGCGCACGGCTTCGAGCGCGAGCCCGACGTTCTGCATCGCGGCCATCGTGTAATAGCCGCCGCCGGCCGCCGCACGATAGCGATGCAGCCCGCGTCGCGCGGGCGGCAGCGCATCCGCGAGCACGACGATCTGGCCGCCGCTGCCCGTCGTCAGCAGCGCGTCGCCGGCGGCGGCAAGCCCGCT
>NZ_JAAGPC010000440.1:0-240 GCF_017104595.1 Burkholderia sp. Tr-20390
GCCCCAGCCCACGCCACACAACTCCCCCCTCCCCCCCCCCTCCCCCCCCCCACCCCCCCCTCCCCCCTCCCCCCCCCCCCCCTCCACCTCCCCTCCCCTCCCTCCCCCCCCTCTCTCCCCTCCCCTCCCACTGTCCCTCCCTCCTCCCCCGCTCCCTCCTCCCACCCGCACCCCCCCCCCCCGCTCCCCCCCTCCCCCCCCCCCCCCCCTCCCCTCCTCCCCTCCCCCACCCCCCTCCCC
>NZ_JAAGPC010000441.1:0-830 GCF_017104595.1 Burkholderia sp. Tr-20390
GCACCGCCCGCGCGCCGCAGACGCCGGCCGGCGGCCCGGCGGCCGGCGCACCCGCGCAGAACCTGCTCGGCACGCTCGGCAGCTTCTCGCGCACCACGCAGCAGGCGGTCGTGTCGCACTACAACGTGCAGCCGGTGCTCGACCTCTTCGCGTCGGTGCAGGGGCGCGACCTCGGCGGCGTCACCGCCGACGTGACGACACTCGTCGACGAAGCCCGCGCGCAACTGCCGCCCGGCTCGTCGATCGTGCTGCGCGGCCAGGTGCAGGCGATGCACGAGTCGTTCACGGGACTCCTCGGCGGCCTCGTGCTCGCGGTCGCGCTCGTCTACCTGCTGATGGTCGTCAATTTCCAGTCGTGGCTCGACCCGCTCGTGATCGTCGGCGGCCTGCCCGCGTCGCTCGCCGGCATCGCGTGGATGCTGTTCGTCACGCGCACGACGCTGTCCGTGCCTGCGCTCACGGGCACGATCCTGTGTATCGGCATCGCGACCGCGAACAGCATCCTCGTCGTGAACACGGCGCGCGAACTGCTCGCCGGCGGCGCGCCGCCGTGGCAGGCCGCGCTGGACGCCGGGTTCAGCCGCTTCCGCCCGGTGCTGATGACCGCGCTCGCGATGCTGATCGGGATGCTGCCGATGGCGCTCGGCCTCGGCGATGGCGGTGAGCAGAACGCGCCGCTCGGCCGCGCGGTGATCGGCGGGCTCGCGTTCGGCACGGTGTCGACGCTGCTGTTCGTGCCGGTCGTGTTCGGCTTCGTCCACGCATGGCTCGACCGGCGTCGCGAGGCCGCGGCCGCACGGCGCGCGCAGCCCGCCGCCGATACGCCGGCG
>NZ_JAAGPC010000442.1:0-818 GCF_017104595.1 Burkholderia sp. Tr-20390
GGTCGGGCGTGCTGCACGCGGATGCCGAACGCGCGGCGGGCGGCGGCTCGACGCGGCTCGTCGGCTGGCTCGAACGGCTCGGCTGGCCGCTGCGCACGGCCCTGTTCGTCGCGGCGGGCGTGCTGATCGTGTTCGTCGGCGTGTCGGCCGGCCCCGAGTGGCTGTCGATCGCGCGCTGGTCCGCTGCGCTGTCCGGCCACGATGCGCTCGCGCGGATGCTGATCGACCTGCGCATGCCGCGCCTGTTGTGCGCGCTGCTTGCCGGCGCGTTGCTGGCGGTGAGCGGCGTCGCGATGCAAAGCGTCGTGCGCAATCCGCTCGCGGGCCCCGAAGTGCTCGGTGTCACGCAGGGCGCGGGGCTCGTCACGCTGTTCGCGTTGTCGACGTGGCCGCTGATGGGTCATGTGACGCTCGCGGCGGCCGCGCTGATCGGCGGCGGGCTGTCGCTCGCGGTCACGCTCGCGTTGAATCACCGGCATCGCTATGCGCCGCTCGCGGTGGCGCTGACGGGCATCGTGATCGGCGCGCTGTGGACCACGCTCGCGCAATGGCTGATCACGCAGGAAAGCGTGCAGCCCGCGCGCTTCGTCGTGTGGCTCGTCGGCGGTACCTATGGCCGGAGCTGGGGCGAGGTGTCGATGCTGCTGCCGTGGTGCGTGCTCGCGGTGCCCGTGTTCGCATGGCTCGCGAAACCGCTCGACATGCTCGCGCTCGGCGACGACCAGGCCGCCGCGCTCGGCCTGCCGGTGGCTGCACTCCGGCCGCTCGCGCTGACGATCGCGACGCTCGCCGCATGCGCGGCCGTCGCGGCGGTCGGG
>NZ_JAAGPC010000443.1:0-756 GCF_017104595.1 Burkholderia sp. Tr-20390
TTTGCCTGTTGCGCGGCACGATCATGGTGACGAGCGGCCATGACGATCGCGTGCCCGCGCGGCCGCTGGTCGTCGCGACGGCACAGGGCGAGCTGCGGCCGCTCGGCACGCGCTTCGCGGTGCGGCAGCGCGACGGCGCGACCCGCATCGAGGTGTTCGCCGGTGCCGTGCGCGTGCAGCCCGACGATGCGACGGCCGACGCGCGCGTGATCGCAGCCGGAGAGGGCGCGGATTTCACGCGCGACACGATCGACGCGCCGGCGCCGCTCGATACGTATGCGTCCGCGTGGACGGGCGGCATGCTCGTCGCGTCGCGCATGCGGCTGGCCGACCTCGTCGCCGAGCTCGACCGCTACCGCCGCGGCAGCCTACGCTGCGATGCGGCCGTGGCCGACCTGCGCGTGTCGGGCACCTATCCGCTCGACGATCCCGCGCGCGTGCTCGATACATTGAAGGCGACGCTGCCGATCGACGTTCACTACCTGACGCGCTACTGGGCGACGGTCGTGCCGGCCCGTTCGTGAGCGTTTCAAAAAATATTTCCGCTGACCTGAGCTGTTTCTCGATGTTCGCGTGACATGGGTAATGAAAGCAGCACTGGCCCATCGTCCACCGACCTCCCGATCATGGTTTCCATCCGTCTCACGTATCGGCGCCGTCCGGCGCCTGCCCGCCATCTGCCGCGCGCGTCGCGCCCGGCCGCATCCGACGCATCGGCCGCGCCAGGTCGCCTCGCGCGTCGGCTGGCGGCGCCGG
>NZ_JAAGPC010000444.1:0-750 GCF_017104595.1 Burkholderia sp. Tr-20390
CGTCGAAGGCGGCGTTGAGGTCGCGCGACACGTCGAACGCGCGGTGGAAGGTCAGTGCGCGGCCGTCTGCCGCGGCCGCGATGCGCGCCAGCGCGCCGAGATCGACGTCGCCGCGTGCGTCGAGCGCGCCGAACACGACGCCGTTCGCCCCGGCCGCGACGGCTGCACGCACGTCGCGTTCGATCACGCGGAGATCGTCGGCGTCATAGACGAACGACCGGCTGTGCGGTCGCACGATCACGTTGACGGGAATCGGCACGGCGGCCACGACGGCTTCGATCAGGCCGACGCTCGGCGTCAGCCCGCCTTCGGTGATCGCGGTCACGAGTTCGAGGCGGTCGGCGCCCGCGCGGGCGGCGGCCTTCGCATCGCCGACGGTCGTGGCGATCACTTCGAGGAGAACGGAGGAGGCGGCGTTTCGGTTCATGGGCGGCCCGCGAATCGTCAGGACAATTCGCGCATCCTAGCCGAGCCGCGTGACGGACGCCAGCGTGCCGCCCGCGATGCGCGCGGCGCTAGCCGGCGTCCGCTTCGTCGTCGCGCCAGTCGATATCGCCGCACAGCACGCGCTGCGCGTCGCCGATGCGCACGGCCACCGACAGCGTCACGCACGGCTGCGCCTCGTTGATCGACAGGTACGGCCGCGTGACCTGCACGCGCCCCGGCTCGGCGATCGCCGAGCGGAAATACGGCCGGCGCAGCCAGTTCGCGCCCTGCGCGTCCGCCAGCGGCGAGAAGCGCGCCTCGGCG
>NZ_JAAGPC010000445.1:0-701 GCF_017104595.1 Burkholderia sp. Tr-20390
TTGCGCGGATCCGGCGCCGCGTCGCGAGCCCGGCCTCGCTTGTCCGCGCGCTCGACCGGCTGCCCTGCGTGCTGCTGCCCGATGCGCGTCCGTATGCAGGCTGGTTCGACGGGCTCGGTTGCCGCACGCTCGCCGATCTGCGCGGCCTGCCGCGCGCGGGGCTGCAGCGCCGTTGCGGTCCCGCGTTGCTGGCTGCGCTCGATCGTGCGTATGGCGACGCGGTCGAGCCGCTTGCGTGGATGGCGGTGCCGCCCGTGTTCGACGTGCGGCTCGAATTGCAGGAGCGGGTCGAATACGCGGAAGCCGTGTTGTTCGTGGCGCGGCGGCTCGTCGTGCAGCTGTGCGGCTGGCTGGCCGCGCGGCACCTGTCGCTGGCCGCGATGACGTTCGATCTCGAGCACGAGCGCGGCCGCCAGGCCGTGCCGCCGACGCCGCTCGAACTCGCATTCGCGGCACCCGTGCGCGACGACGCGCATTTCATGCGGCTGCTCGGCGAACGGCTCGCGCGCGTCGAGTTGCCGGCAGCGGTGATTGCGGTGCGGCTGAAGGCCACGCGCGTCGAATCGGTCGCGCCGCCGGCCGACGATCTTTTCCCCGAGCCGGGCGGCACGCGCGAGACGCGCGCGCGGCTGTTCGAGCTGCTGGTCGCGCGGCTCGGCGCGGACAACGTGCTGCGCGCGGCGCCCGTCGCCGATCACCGG
>NZ_JAAGPC010000446.1:0-900 GCF_017104595.1 Burkholderia sp. Tr-20390
GCATCCGGTCGCGCAGCGCCGGCGTGAAGCGGCGCCACAGTTCGAGCGAGCGGGCGAGGCGCGCCGCGACCTGCGGGTTGATCGCGTCGAGCGCGAGCACCTGTTCCGCCCAGAACGCGTAACCCGAGCCGTCCGCCGCATGGAATTGCGCGGGGTTGGCCGCGCAGAAGCTGAAAATCAGCGAGCGCGCCCGGTTCGGATTCTTCAGGTTGAACGCCGGGTGCGCGAGCAGCTTGCGCACCTTCGCGAGCGTCGGCTGCGCGGGCGTGCCGCGTTGTGCCGCCTGCATCGCGAACCACTTGTCGATCACGAGCGCTTCCTTCTCGAAGCGACGATAGAAATCGTCGAGCGCGTGCTCGGCCGGTTCGGTCGCGCCGGCGGCCGCGGCGGACAGCAGCGCGCCGAGCGCAGCCGCGCGATCGGTCATGTTGTTCGCCGCATCGTATTGCGCGCTCGCGAGGCGCACCGCATCGGCCGGATCCTCGAGTTCGGCGAGATACGCGAGCGCGAGGTTCTTCAGCGCACGGCGGCCCGAGGCTTCCGGCGTCGGTTCGTAGGCGCCGGGCGTCTGGTGTTGCGCGTACGCGGCGAGCCATTCCGCGCGAAGCGCGGTGGCGAGCCGGCGGCGCACGAACTGGCGCGCGCGATGCACGGCGGCCGGATCGGCTTCGGCCATCTGGTCGGCGAGGTAGGTTTCCGACGGCAGCGTCAGCGCGAGTTCGCGGAACGCGGGTGACAGCGTCGCGTCGGTCAGTACGCGGCGGAATGCAGCAACGAAGTTCTCGCCGAGCGTGAGCGGCTCGTTCGCGGCCGCACGCGCGGCGAGCGTCAGCAGCGCGCGGGTCGCGAGGCGCTGGCCGGCTTCCCAGCGGTTGAACGGATCGCTGTCGTGCGCGAGCA
>NZ_JAAGPC010000447.1:0-737 GCF_017104595.1 Burkholderia sp. Tr-20390
AACGCGCACGGTGGGGTGGGGGTCGGGAGGTGCGGCGCGGAAGCGAGCGGCGGCGCCGACCTGGTGCGCGGCCGGCGCGTGGCGGTGGGCGCGGTCGAGGGGACGTGCGGTGGCGTCGCGGCCGAGGCGGGCTGGGGCGCGCGGCTCGTCGCCGCGCTGGACGAAGCGCGCGTCTGGGCGGGCGTGACGCGCGGCACGCTCGCGGCCGTCGGCGCACCGGTCATCAGCGAGCAGGACAAGACGTCGCTGCATCGCGCGAAGGACGCGCTCGCCGTCGACATGGAGTCGCATATCGCGGCGGCCTTCGCGGCGGCGCGCGGCGTACCGTTCGCGGTGTGCCGCGCGATCGTCGATCCGGCGTGGCGCACGTTGCCGCGCGCGGCGACGGCCGGCCTGCGCGACGACGGCAGCACGGCGATCCTGCCGATCCTGCGCGAACTGCTGAAGCAGCCGTCGCAGCTCGGCCCGCTGCTGCAGGTCGCGAGCGATGCGCGCGCGGCGCGTACGACGCTGATCCAGGCGCGGCACGCGTTCGAGCGTGCCGGTGCGATGCGGATCGCCTGAGCGGCACGCGCCGCCTGTCTCGCCCTTCTCCCCCGGTTTCCGTTTCTCGCGGACAAAAAAAGAGCGCTGCGTCTGCAGCGCTCTTTGTCTTTGCGGCGGTGGCCGTTGCAGCGTTACTGCTGCACGGCCGGCGCGCTCGCGGGCGTCGCGGGTGCGGCCGCCGATGCCGCAGC
>NZ_JAAGPC010000448.1:0-744 GCF_017104595.1 Burkholderia sp. Tr-20390
ACGACGTGTTGGGCGCGGCCGACTTGGCGCGCACGCGCGGCGTTGCCGGCCGTCAGCGTGCCCGACAGCAGCGACACGAGGTCGGACGCCGCCCGCGCAGGCGCGTCGACGGTGCCGGACGCCGCCTGCCATGCCTGGCGCTGCGCGGCCGACAGCACGCCCGCGTCGCCCAGCGGCGCATCGTCCGGCAGCGTCAGCAACAGGTCCAGCGCCGCGTGGAACTGTTCGACCACCTCGTCCGCCTCGCCCCGCTCCAGCACGCCGTCGCGTGTCAGCAGCACGCCGCCGTAGCCCGCGCCGTCGCGATGCAGGTTCATCGTCAGGTCGTATTCGGTTTCCGTTTCCGGCGTGTCCTCGAACGCGACGTCCAGCGCGCCGATCCGCACCTGGCGAACCGGCGCCTCCTGCATCGAGAACACCACCTGGAACAGCGGCGTCAGCGACGCGTCGCGCGGGCCGGCGTAACGCTCGACCAGCTTTTCGAACGGATAGTCCTGATGCGCGTGCGCGGCCATCACGCAGTCGCGCACCCGTTCGATCCATGCGCGCGTGCTGCAGGCCGCCGGGAACGCCACGCGCAATGCGAGCAGGTTGACGAAAAAGCCGACGAGCTCTTCGGTGCGGCTCGACGCGCGGTTGGCGACCGGCGAGCCGACCACCAGGTCGTGCTGCCCGGTGCGCCGCGACAGCATCAGCAGGAACGCGGACAGGAACACGACGTACGGCGTCGTCCGCAAGCGCCGC
>NZ_JAAGPC010000449.1:0-786 GCF_017104595.1 Burkholderia sp. Tr-20390
ACCGGCACGCAGGCGTTCAGGTGAAGGAGGTGTGGCCCAGAATCCAGCCTGAGAGAGGCCCTCCGACTATCCCTGAGATGGGAATCGCGGTAATGAACAACGCGATAATCTTCGCGCGCCTGCCAGAGGGATACCACCGTGTCAGGTACAGGATGATTCCAGGATAGAAACCTGCCTCCGCTGCACCAAGTAGAAATCTCAGGATGAAAAACTGCGTGGGCGTCCTGACAAACATAAATCCGGCCGAAATTACTGCCCAGATAACCATGATGCGTATTAAGGTGAGCCGCGCTCCGAATCGATGAAGCATCAAATTACTCGGCACCTCAAACACGAAGTATCCTACGAAGAATAAACCGGCGCCCAGCCCGTATATCGTCTCGCTAAATCCGAGATCCTGAAGCATCTGCAGCTTCGCAAAACCAATATTGACCCGATCAAGAAATGCGGCGACATAACACAACATGAGGAATGGCAGCAAGCGCAGCGTGACGCGGCGGTATAGCGGCTCCAACACGACATTGGACTGCGGCCGTTGAGGCTCGTTTAAAGCTGTTGCGCTCATTTCCGGTTCTCCATTCGACGTTTCTCTCTTTCACATACACTGTATTCTTGCCCGAGTGATAGGCAATAATCGAACAAATTTGAATTTGGTGAAAGACTGGAGCTATCATGAGAATCGCCCTGGAACAGCTGGAAACCTTGGTCTGGGTAGCCCGCCTCGGGAGCTTTCGTGCTGCTGCGCGCCAGCAGCACGTCTCTCAGCCAACCCTATCGGCGCGCATT
>NZ_JAAGPC010000044.1:0-55756 GCF_017104595.1 Burkholderia sp. Tr-20390
GCGCTTGCAGGAGAAACAGGTCGTCGTGGGTCATGTCACGCAACTCCGCTGAGGGTCGTCCGGTATTGATCGGCTCGTCAGCCCGCTTCCGGCACCGGAAACCGGAACGAAGCGCCATAGGCCGTGTCCGGCAGGCGGTCCCGCCCGCTCAGCCGTGAACGGAAGGTGCCGCTCGCCGGCGTCGCTCGGTACAGGCCGCGTTTTTTCAGTTCCGGCACGATCAGTTCGGCGAAATCGTCGAGCGTGCCCGGGCTGATCAGCGGATTGAGCATGTAGCCGCTCGTCGTCGATTGCCGCGCATGCTCGGCGAGCTGGTCGGCGACTTCGTCAGGCGAGCCGACGAGGATCAGGTCGGTGCCGCGCGTGACATTCGCGAACTTGCGCCGCACGTCGCCGGCGGTGAGCGGCTTGCCGCTGCCGTCCGGCCGCACCACGTAGGACGTGAGCCCTTCCGTTTGTGTCGTCAACGGCTCGTCGTCCGCATAGCGATCGATGTCGATGCCGGTATCGCCCGCATAGCTGACGAGTTGAGCCTGCAGGTGATAGTGCTGCTGCAGCGCGTGGTACTTCTCCTTCGCGTCGGCCGACGAACGCGCCGTCACGATCCGCAGCACCGTGAGCGCCTTCACATCCTCCGCTGCCCGGCGGTTTTCGACCGCCAGCCGCCGGATTTCATCGAGGCCGGTGCGGATCTCATGCGGATTCGACTTCGCGACGAACACCACTTCCGCGTGCTTCGCCGCGAATTCGCGCCCCCGCCCCGACCAGCCGGCCTGGATCAGCACCGGCGAGCGCTGCGGCGACGGCGCGCAGACGTGCGGGCCATGCACGCGATAATGCGTGCCTTCGTGCGCGATCGGCCGCACACGGTCGCCGCGCGCGTAGCGCGGCTCGCGCTTGTCGGCGACGACCGCGTCGTCCGCCCAGCTCCCTTCCCACAGCTTGTAGGCCACGTCGAGAAACTCCTCCGCACGCGCGTAGCGTTCGTCGTGGCCGATCATCCGGTCGAGCCCGAAGTTGCGCGCCGCGCTCGTCAGATAGGAGGTCACGATGTTCCAGCCGATCCGGCCGTTGCTCAGGTGGTCGAGCGTGCTGAAGCGCCGCGCGAGCGCGAACGGGTGCTCGTAGGTCGTGCTCGCGGTCACGCCGAATGCGAGCCGCTCGGTCTGCGCGACGAGCGCCGGAATCAGCATCATCGGATCGTTCGCGGGCGCCTCGACCGCCCACCGGACCGCCGCGTCAGCCGACCCGCCATGGACGTCGTACAGGCCGAGCACGTCCGCGAAGAACAGCATGTCGAGATCGGCCTGCTCGGCCGTGCGCGCGAGGTTCGACCAGAACGCGAGCGTGTTCGCGCGCAGCCGTTCGTCGGCGGGATGGGTCCACAGGCTCGGCGCACCGCCGCAGCCGACGCTGGCCTGTTCGTAAAGGGAAAACAGCAAGGGGCGAGGATCGGACATCGTCGTGTTCAGTGCAAAAGCAGGAATCAGTTGGGTGCCGCCCACGCGCCGGACGATGCGCGGCGGCGCCGTGCGGGCGGGCGATCGTCGGGCTCGCGCGTCAGGTAGCGGTTGAGGTGTTTCTCGAGACGGGCGGCGGGAATCGTCAGCAGCGCGACCAGCACGACATAGACGATCGCCGCGCCCGCGAGCGGCTCATAAACGCGCAAGGTTTCGAAACGAAGCGTATTGGCCGTCCCCATCACGTCGAACACCGTGACGGTCGACGCGAGAACGGTCGACTTCAGCAGCAGGATCGCTTCGCCGGTGAGCGCCGGCAGCGCGAGTCGCCACGCACGCGGACCGACGATCCGGCGCAGTACACCCGCCCGCGTCATTCCGTATGCAAAGCCGGCCTCGATCTCGCCGGCCGGCACCCCGGCAATCGCGCCGCGCAGGATCGTCGCGACATAGGCGCCCTCGTTCACGCTCAACGCGACGACCGCATACCAGAACGCGTCCCGCAACAGCGGCGACGCCCAGCTGTCGCGCATCCATTCGCGCGGGACGATCTGGCCGAAGCCGTAATACAGCAGATAAAGCTGCACCAGCAGCGGTGTTCCGCGAACCAGCATGATCCAGCCGCGCGCGGGCCAGCGGCAGGCTGCGTGGCGCGAACCCGCCGCCAGCGCGAGCGGAATGCCGATCACCACGCTGGCGATACCCGACAACAGCAGCAACGCCAGGGTCGTCGGCACCGCGGCGAGCAGCTTCGGCATCACCGTGTCGAGCAGGAAAGGCAGCGAGAAAATCATGTCGTCGCGCGCCTCGTGCCGCGGTTCGCATGCCGCTCCAGCGCCGCGAAGAGGCCGGTCGACGTGATGCTCAGCAGCAGGAACAGTGCGGCCGTGACCAGATAGAAGAATACGTAGTGCCGCGTCGCGCCGGCCGCGAGCTGGCTCGCCTTCAGCAGATCGGTGAACGAGCCGAGCACGCTGATGAACGACGCGTCCTTGGTTGCGTTCAGCCACACGTTGCCGACGCCCGGCAGCGCGAGCCGCGCGGCGGCCGGGAACCGGATGCGCGCGAACGTCTGCCATGGCGTCATCCCGTACGCGTGCGCGGCTTCGATCTGGCCGACCGGCACGTTGACGAGCGCCGCGCGGAAGATGTCGGTGAGATACGCACCCTGGATGAAACCGAGCGACAGCGCGGCGACGACGAACGGATCGAACGCGAAGTCGCCCGATACCATGCCGCTGCCGCGAAGCGCGTTCTCGATGGCCGGTGCGACCGCGTAGAACGCGAGCAGCAGGCACAACAGTTCGGGCAGCGCGCGCACGAGCGTCGTGTAGAGGCGCGCCAGCCACACGAGCGCCGCGTATCGCGACAGCTTGCCGAGCGCGCCGGCGATGCCGAGCAGCACGCCGGCGCAGAACGACGCCGCCGCGACGCCGAACGTCAGCGCGAACGCGCCCGCGAACACGCGGCCATAACCGCCGTCGCCGAATGCGAGCAACGCGAGCAGCGAATCGTCCGCGGCCATGCGCTCAGCGCCCCTTCTCGATCGTGCCTTTCAGGTTCGGATAGCGGGCGGTGATCGCATCCCACGTGCCGTCCTGCTGCAGTTGCGCGATCGCGGTCGACAGCTTGCCGCGCAGCGCATCGCCGCGCCGCACGCCCGCGCCGACACCGAGGCCCAGGACCGGATCGTCCGCGCACGTGGCCTTGACCTCGAAGTCCTTGCCGTCGCGCGACGCGAGGAACGCCGTGAACAGCCCCTTGCCTTCCTGCACGTAGTCGACGCGACCGGACACCAGATCCGCGAGCGCATTGTCGAACTTGTCGAACGCCTTGATCTGCACGTTCTGCTTGAAGCGGGCATCGAGGAACGCCGAGAAGTTCGTGCCGGCCTCGACGCCGATCACGCTGCCCTTGAAGGTCGTGGGCACTGCGCAGTCGACGCGGCGCCGGTCGCTTTTCGCGCCGACGAACACCGTCGGCGACTCATAGTAGGCACGACTGAAGTCGATCGCTTTCTGCCGTTCGCCGGTGATCGTCATCGACGACCAGATCACGTCGATCTTGCGGTTCTGCAACGCCGGAATCAGGCCGTCCCATGCAATGTCGGTGAGCTCGCACCGCACGTTCAGCTTGCCGCATGCGGCATCGAGCACGTCGATTTCCCAGCCCTTCCACTTGCCGCCGGCATCTTTCGAAAAGAACGGCGGATACGATTCGGCGTCGATGCCGACGCGCAACGTCGGCTGGGCCGCGTGGGAAATCGGCGCGAGGCCGAGCACGAACAGCGCGGCCGCGGCACGGCGGACCCTGGAACGCATCAAACGATTCATGTGGCGAATTTCTGAAATAACGTCGGAACGACCGGCGTTGCAGCCGGCAGGAGGCGTGACTGTAATGCGCGCCGATGCGTGTACCAAATGGTTATTTTTGCGATGGATATCTGATCGCGCGATATGCACGATATGCACGAAACCGCGCACCGTCCGACGTACGGCACGGTACGCGGTTCATCCGTCGTTCACGCCGCCACGGCCTCGCGCCGCAACGCCGGCAGTTCCAGGTTCGCGCGAAAATCGCCGCCTACGTAGTCGGTATCGAGCAGATCGCGCCGCCGCAATTCGGGCAGCAACCCGTTGAGCAGCAGGTCTTCCTGGTCCGGCTGGCCGAGCCCGTGCAACGACAGCACGTCGACGAGCCCCGCGCGATAGCGCGTTTCAATCGCGTCGGCGAGCTGTTCCGGCGTGCCGGCGACGGACCAGTGGCCCGTCTCCTGCGCACGGATGATCAGCTCGCGCAGCGTCAGCCGCTGGCGTGCGTAGCCCACGAAGATCGCGACGCGTCCGCGCCGGCGATGCACGCTGTCGATCGCCGGCAGCAGCGACGCCGGCAACGGCTGGTCGAGCGGCAGCTCGCGCAGGTCGACGCCGCCGCCGAGCATGTCCGCGAGCTTCAGCCTGCCCTGTTCGTAGTCGATGCGTTCATGCTTGTCGCGCAACCGCCGCGCAACGTCGGCATCGGATTCGCCGATCACCGAATGGAACGAGTTCATCACGAGCGGCAGCCGGTCGGCGCGGCCGAATGCGATGGCCTGCCGATGCAGCTCGGCGACGAATGCGCGCGCATCGTCGTGCGTCGGCTGTGACGTATAGACGACCTCCGCGTACTTCGCGCCGAGCGATACGCCGCTGGCCGACTGCCCGGCCTGAAACAGCACCGGCCTGCGCTGCGGCGACGGCGGCACGTTCAGCGGCCCCTGCACCTGGAAGTGCTCGCCGCGGTAGTCGATCGCGCCGAGCTGGCGCGGATCGACCGAGATGCCGCCGCCCTGCCCGCGCCGCGTCGCGCGCGGATCGTTCGCGTCGAACAGCGCGTTGACGACTTCGACGAATTCGGCCGCACGCGCGTAACGCCGTTCGGGGTCGGGCAGCGCCGCATCGCCGAAATTCTCCTCGCCGACCGACGACGTGACGGCATTCCACGCGGCCCGCCCGCCGCTCACGTGGTCGAGCGTGCCGATCAGCCGCGCGAGGTTGTACGGATGGTGATACGTGGTCGACACCGTCGCGACGAGGCCGATCGCCGACGTCGCCTGGCTCAGCGCCGCCAGCGCGACGATCGGCTCCTGGCTGCCGGTGGTGCCCGCGAGGCCGGCCGCATCGGCCTGCAGCAGGTCGGCGGTAAAGAGGCCGGTGATCTTCTCGGCCTCCGCCCTGCGTGCGAGCGACGCCGCACGTCGCACACCCTGTGCGACATCCGCATCGCCGGGCGCGTACAGCACGCTCGCCGCGCCGACGAGCGTCTTCAGCCGTCTGCGTGCGCCGCTCATGACGCGGCTCCGGTCGTCGCGCGATGGCACGCCGTGAGGGCCGTACGTCGTTCGCGTTGCTCGTTCATTCGCACTCCTCGTGATTCCGTTCGGTCTGAGAATCGGAGCGTGCCCGCGGGCATCGCGACGGCGAGCGTACTCGCGTCGGACCGTCGGTCAGGCTCCACGCACGCGCCGCGAGGCGCGCAGCCAACGACCATAACGCAAGCCCCCGGGGCGGCCGGAACGAATATTTTCGGCTTTCGATATTCTTCTTGATTGTTTGACCGTGCGAACGTCGACGCAAAATAATTCGGCATGCCAAATCCGCTGATCAGGCCGTTTCGACCCGCGCCGATCGCTTCATCATGACGTTCGACGCCCTCCGCTCCCACTTCGATTTGTCCGCTTTGTCCGCATTGCCGTTCCGCTTGAGCGTGCTCGACAAGAGCCCCGTCGCGCCCGGAGAAACCGCCGCCGACGCGCTGGCGCGCACCGTGTCGCTCGCACGCTTCGCCGATGCGGCCGGCTATCACCGCTACTGGCTCGCCGAACATCACAACACCGCCGCGCTCGCGTGCCCGTCGCCGGAAATCCTGATCGCGCACGTGCTCGCGCAGACGCGGCGCATTCGGGTCGGATCGGGCGGCGTGATGCTGCAGCACTACAGTCCGTACAAGATCGCGGAAAACTTCAACCTGCTCGCGTCGCTCGCGCCCGGCCGCGTCGATCTCGGCATCGGCAAGGCGCCGGGCGGCCTGCCGCTGTCGACCCGTGCGCTGCAGGCCGGCTACGATCCGGCGCGGCGCGCGTCGTTCGCCGATCTGGCCGAGGAACTGAATCGTCATCTCGAGGGCGACGATGCAACAGCCGACGCGACCGATCAGGATGGCGCTACGCTGCATGCGACGCCACGCCCGCCCGAGCCCGCGCAACCGTTCCTGCTCGGCGCCAGCGCGGAAAGCGCCACGCTCGCCGCGCGGCTCGGCTGGGCGTTCGTCTACGCGTCGCATCTGAATGCCTCCGCGACGGATCTGGAGCGCACGTTCGACACCTATCGCGACGCGTCGGGCGGCCGCACGCCGCTGCTGGCCGTCTCCGCGATCGTCGCCGGCACCCGCGACGCGGCGGCGCAACTCGCGAGCGGACATCAGGGCTTTCGCGTTCAGGTGGGCGACACGCCCGCCGTCAACGTCGGCAGCCTCGAACAGGCGCACGCGTACATCCGCCAGGCCGGCGGCGGCCCGCACCGGATCGACCCGCGCGAAACGCGGATCGTGCACGGCACGCGCGACGACGTGCTGCACGAGCTCGACGCATTGCATCGCCGCCACGGGATTGCCGAATTCGTCGTCGACACGCCGGTCGCCGACGCCGCCCCGCGCATTGCGTCGCTGCGCTTGCTGGCCGGCGCGCATGCCGACGGTGACGACACGGCGGCGGGGGCGCGCGACGAAGCCAACGCGAACGCGCGAGATGCCGGCGCACGCACGATCGCACGCCAACCGGACTTCGAGGGCACCGCGCCATGACCGATACGATTCGCATCGCCCGCGCGGACGACGTGCCGGCCGTCTACGCGTTGCTGCAGGACGCCTACGCGCCGCTCGCGGCGCAGGGCGTGCACTTCACGATCACGCGCTCGCCGATCGAACGCGTCGCGCAAGCCGTCGCGCGCGAAACGACGTTCGTGCTCGAACATGCGGCACCCGACGGCCGTACCGCCCTCGCGGCCACGTTGACCGTGCGGTTTCCGTGGGTATCCGGCGAACGCCATCGCACGCCCTATCCGTTCCTGCACTGGTTCGCGGTTGCGCCCGCGTTCACGCGGCAAGGGCTCGGGCACACGCTGCTCGAACACGTCGAGACACGATTCCTGGCCGCGCAGGTCAAGGCGCCCGCGACGTATCTCGCGACCGCGATCCACCATCCATGGCTGCAGTCGTACTACGAGCGCGGCGGCTACGTGCCGTTCGATCGCTCGACCAACGCGCTCGGCACGCCGCTCGTCTGGCTCAGAAAAATCCTGATCCCGGCTCTCTACGAGGATCCGGCGACGGCCGACGCCGCGCCGGAGCGCCTGCCTGTCCCCGTGAACGCGTGACGCGCGGGCACACCCTGCTTCGCATAGTGCATCCCCTGCCATCCATCTCGTGAAAGGCTTCAACGCATGACTCTCGCATTTCCGGATTCCGCTTTCCGCGCGTCGCGCCACACCGTATCGGCTGCGTTGCTGCTCGCACTCGCGATGCCGTATGCGGCGTTCGCACAGGGCACACCCGTCCCCGGCGGCACGCTGACCTGGGGTGTCGAAACCGAGCCCCGCACGCTGAATCCGCAACTGAACGGCCAGGACAAGGTCGAGCTGTTGCTGCGCAACGCCTACGAAAGCCTGCTCGCGCAGAAGCCCGACGGCAGTTACGTGCCGTGGCTCGCGACCGGCTACAAGGTCTCGGCCGACGGCAAGACCTACACGTTCACGCTGCGCGACGGCGTGAAATTCACCGACGGCGCGCCGTTCGACGCGCAGGCCGTCGCCCGCAACTTCCTGAACGCGCGCGAACTGTCGTACTCGGCCGGCAGCCAGCTTGCGCGGCTGATCTCGCACGTCGCGGACGTGAAGACGCCCGACGCGCACACGGTCGTGATCGCGCTCGACGCGCCGTATACGCCGTTCCTGACGTTCGCCGGCCGTCTGCCGCTGCTGTCGCCGAACGCGTTCGGCCGGCCGAGCCTGAAGTCGGGCGGCACCGACATCGCGGGCACCGGCCCGTTCATCCTGAAGCGGTACGTGAAAGGGCAGGAAATCGAGTTCGCGAAGAACCCCGACTATCGCTGGGCGCCGCCGACGGCGGGCCACCAGGGCCCCGCGTACCTCGACCGGATCGTCTACCGGTTCCTCCCCGAATCGTCGGTGCGCACCGGCGCGCTGTTGTCCGGCCAGGTCGACGTGATCGAAGGCGTGTCCGGCAACGACGCGGCACTGATCCGCAAGAACGCCGATTTCACGTATCGCCGCGCGCTCAATACCGGCACGCCCTACTCACTGTTCCTGAACGTCGACTACGGCCCGACCCGCGACGTGAAAGTACGCCGCGCGCTGCTCGAAGGACTGGACGCGACCGGCATCGTGCAGTCGATCTACCGCGGCGAGCGCACGCGCGCGTGGGGGATCACGTCGCCGATCGATCCGCTCTACGACGCCGCTGTCGAAAAGACCTACGGCAACAATCCGAAACGGGCGAACCAGCTGCTGGACGAAGCCGGCTGGCAAGCACGCGACAGCAGCGGCTACCGGACCCGCGACGGCGAACGCCTGACGATCGCGGTGATCCAGGCGCAGGCGACGGTACGCGATCAGCGCGACGTGCTGCTGCAGGCACTGCAGGCGCAGGCACGGCAACGCCTCGGCGTCGACCTGAAGATCCAGTACGTCGACGACGGCACGTACGTCGAAGCGCGCAAGAGCGGCAAGTTCGGCTCGATCGCGAACTCCAACACGCCGCCCGACGGCATCGACATCGAGGGCCACTACCTGCCGGTCGATCGCGGCGGCGCGCTGAACTACAGCCGTGCGGCGGCGCCCGAACTGACGCGCTGGTTGCAGGCGGCCGCGCGTACGCAGAACGTCGCGCAGCGCAAGCAGTCGTACGGCGAGCTGCAGCGCTTCGCGATCAACGAACAGGCGTACGCGGTCCCGCTTTACGAACCGGAAGACCAGATCGCGGCCGCGAAGGCCGTCCAGGGGCTGCGCTTCCGCTCGTTCGCGCAGATGCCGGAGAACCCGTACGACGTGTGGGTGAAGCAGTAAGCCGGCGCGCAGCGGCCCGCCTTTGCATCACGGTGCGCGCCGACCCGACAGGAGATTTCCCAATGAGCCATTCGACCTCCGCTCCCGCCTCCCTCCCTGACGCACGGCCGGCCGCGCCGTCGCCGGCCGCATGGCGACGCTGGCCGGGCTCGCCCGTCGTCACGCGGCTCGCCACCGGCGTGCTCGTGCTGTGGGCCGCGATCACGCTGTCGTTCGCGGCCGTGCATCTCGCGCCGGGCGATATCGTCAGCATCCTGATCGGCGAGCAGTTGAGCACGCCCGAGATCGAGGCCGCGATCCGCCAGGAATGGGGACTCGACGAACCGCTCGCACTGCAATACGTGCACTACCTGTGGCGCGTGCTGCACGGCGAGTTCGGCCGCTCGTACATCCTGAACACGGACGTCGCACCGCTCGTGCTCGGGCAGCTGTGGCCGACGCTGAAGCTGACGGGCGCGGCGCTCGTCGTGACGATCGTGTTCGCGGTCGGCCTCGCGGTTCTGACGGCCGGCCGCCGCTGGGCGGGGCGCGCCGCGTCCGGCGTCGAACTGCTGCTGGCCTCGACGCCGTCGTTCTGGCTCGGAATCATGCTGTTGTTCGTGTTCAGCTTCACGCTGAAGCTGTTCCCGGTGGCCGGCGATCGCGGCTTCGCGTCGCTCGTGCTGCCCGCGCTGTCGCTGGGGCTCGCGCAGGGCGCGGTGATCGGCCGCGTGCTGCGGCAAGGCATCGAGCGCGCGCTCGACGAGCCGTATGCGCTGACGGTGCGCTCGTGGGGGATCGGCGGGTTCGCGCTGCGCGTGCGCCATGCGCTGCGCCACGCGGCGCTGCCGGCCGTCACGCTCGCCGGCTGGCTCGTGGGCGGGCTGCTGAGCGGCGCCGTGATCACCGAGCAGGTGTTCGGCCGGCCGGGCCTCGGCAAGGTGACGGTCGACGCGGTGCTGTCGAAGGACATGCCGGTGATCCTCGCGATCGCGATCCTGTCGGCCGCGATCTACGTCGCGCTCAGCACCGCCGTCGATCTGCTGTACCTGCTGATCGATCCCCGCCTGCGCGAACGCCGCGCACGGCATTGAACCGGAGGCACCGATGTCCGTTCCCGTCGATCTCACGTTGCGCCCGAGCGCGACCCGCGGCACGGCCGGCTGGCTGTCCCGCCATCCGGGGCTGGCGCTCGCCGCCGTCTATCTGCTGCTGAACGTGGTCGCCGTCGTCGCGCCCGGCTGGCTCGCGCACGGCGATCCGCTCGCCGCCGATCCGCTGTCCGCGCAGCTCGGCAGCAGCGCCGAGCACTGGCTCGGCACCGACCAGCTCGGCCGCGACATCTACTCGCGCGTCGTGTATGGCGCACGCTACTCGCTGTCGATCAGCGTGGCCGCGATCGGCGTCGCGACGCTGTTCGGCACCGCGCTCGGGCTGCTCGCCGGCCTCGCCCGCGGCTGGCTCGACGAGCTGATCACGCGCGTGCTCGACGTCGTGTCCGCGTTCCCCGACCTGCTGCTCGCGCTGATGCTGATCTCGTTCACCGGCCCCGGCGCGGTGAACCTGGTGTTCGCGCTCGGCGTCGCGTCGGTGCCGCGCTTCGCGCGCGTCGTGCGCGCGCAGACCTTCGTCGTCGCATCCTCCGGTTACGTCGAGCACGCGCGCACGCTCGGCCTCGCGCCGGCGGTGCTGGTCTGGCGCCACGTGCTGCCGCACGCGATCGCGCAGGTGCCGGTACTCGCGACGATCGGTCTCGGCACCGCGATCATCGGCGCGTCGGGGCTCAGCTTTCTCGGCATGGGGCCGCAACCGCCGGCAGCCGAATGGGGGCTGATGCTCGCCGAGGGCCGCAACTATCTGTACAACGCGTGGTGGATCGCAGTGTGGCCCGGCCTCGCGATCACCGCGGCCGTGATCGCGGTGAATGCGCTCGGCGGCTACTGGCAGGCGCGCTTCGAGCGGCGGGAGGCAGCATGAGTACGATCGGCGCCGTGTCGCAGCCGACGCCCGCGCGTGGCGCGCCGCTGGTCCGCATCGAGCAGCTGACGGTCGGGTTCCGCGGCGCGCAGCCCGTCGTCGGGCCGCTCGATCTCACGCTGCATGCCGGCGAATGCGTCGCGCTGGTCGGCGAGTCGGGTTCCGGCAAGTCGGTGACCGCGCGCAGCCTCGTCGGGCTGAACGGCCCGCATGCCGCGATCGACGCAGCACGCTTCGACATCGCCGGCATCGACGTGCGCCGCCATCGGGAACGCGACTGGCGCGCCATTCGCGGCCGCCGGATCGGCTATGTGCTGCAGGACGCGCTGGTGTCGCTCGACCCGCTGTGGCGCGTGCGCGACCTCGTCGCCGAAGCGCTGCACGATACGCGGCGGCGCGACATCGCAACGCGCAGCGCCGACCTGCTGCGCTCGGTCGGCATCGACGACCCCGAGCGGCGGCTGCCGCAGTATCCGCACCAGTTGTCGGGCGGCTTGCGGCAGCGCGTGCTGATCGGCACCGCGATCGCGGGCGGCGCGGCGCTGCTGATCGCCGACGAGCCGACCACCGCGCTCGACATGACCGTGCAACGCCAGATCCTGTCGCTGCTGCGTGCGCGCCGCGATGCCGGCGACGCGGTGCTGCTGATCAGCCACGATCTCGCGGTCGTCGCCGAACTGGCCGATCGCGTGCTCGTGATGCGCGGCGGCCGGATCGTCGAGCAAGGGCCGGCACGCGACGTGTTGAGCGCGCCGACGCATCCGTACACGCGGCAGCTGCTCGCGGCGATTCCCACTGCCGCGTCACGCGGGTTCCGGCTCGCAGCCACCCCGCGCGTGCCGCTGCCGCCGAAGCGCATCGATGCGGGCACGCCGGTGCTGGCCGTCGACGCGTTGACGAAACGCTACGGCGGCCGCGACACGCCGGCCGCGGTCGACGGCGTGTCGTTCACGCTCGCGCGCGGCGAGACGCTCGGCATCGTCGGCGAATCCGGCTCCGGCAAATCCACCGTCGCGCGAATCGTGCTCGGGCTCGTCGAACCGGACAACGGCGCCGTCGCGCTCGACGGCCAGCCGTGGAACGGCGTGCCGGAAGCCGCGCGGCGAGCGCGCCGCGCGCGGCTGCAGTTGATCGCACAGGATCCGTACAGCTCGTTCGACCCACGCTACTCGGTCGGGCAGATCGTCGGCGAAAGCCTCGACGTGGCCGGCATCCGTGGCGACGCGCGGCGCCGCCGCGTCCTGCAGCTGCTCGACGAAGTCCAGCTCGGCGCCGGTTGCATCGACCGGTATCCGCGCGAACTGTCCGGCGGCCAGCGGCAGCGCGTCGCGATCGCGCGCGCGTTCGCGTCGAATCCGGCGCTGCTCGTCGCGGACGAGCCGGTCAGCGCGCTCGACGTGTCGATCCAGGCGCAGGTGCTGGACCTGCTCGCCGACCTGCAGGCCGAGCACGGCACCGCGATGCTGTTCATCTCGCACGATCTCGGCGTGGTGCATCACGTCGCCGACCGGATTCTCGTGATGCGAGGCGGCCGCGTCGTCGAAAGCGGCCCTGTCGACCGGGTGTTCGGCGCGCCGTCGCACCCGTACACCGCATCGCTGCTCGACGCGCTGCCGCTTCTGCCCGACGCCCGTGCGGCGTCGCCGCTGCCCGCCGTCGCCTGACCACGGCTTTTCACCGAGCCGCTGCCATGCGTCGATCGACGCCCGCCTCTCCCCGCCGGATCCATCTCGGCGCCATCATCCAGCGCGCGGCCGGCAACATGTCTGCGTAGCGGCACCCGGGTGCGGTCACTGACGCGAGCCTCTCGGGCTTCCGTATCCGCCGAACCGGCACGCACGCGCGGCATCGAGTCGTGCGCGTGGCCGGGCCTTGCGTGACGGTTCCGTGCGTAGTTGCACGGTACGAATCTTTCGCCCGGGAATATCGAGCAGGATCGGGAGATCCGGCAAGGGCCGCCGGATCAGCTCGATGGTCGCCCGATGCCAGTCGAGGGAGCCGTGCGAACCGTTCAGGCGCGCGACGGTCATCCCGCACGGTGCAGCGCGAGCAGCGCTTCAGCGGTATTCGACGCCGGCCCGATCGACCGACTGACTGCGCATGGCCATTGCCACGGCCCACGGCCAAACGCATGTTCAACCGACAAATCGCGCTTCGACACCGCTTCGCACCACCAGATCGAAGCGCTCCGGACGAATATGAAACACGGTGGATTCACACGTGCGGCCGTCGGCCAGACGCGACGTGCGCCGCAACACGAGCAGCGGCGCCTGCCTTGCGGTCTTGAGCCACACGGCGATATCGTCGGGCGCGGCCACGGCCGTCACCGACATGTCGGCGTCGGCAATGCGCCAGCCGAGCAGTTGCTCCAGCAGCTCGTAGGTCGGCAGGCTGTCGGCCCGCGCAAAAGCGACGTCGCTCGCTTCGGGCAGCAGGCAGGTCTGCGCGAGCGCGATGGGCGCGTCGTCGACCCAGTGCAGGCGTTCGAGATAGACGCAGCGCGTGACGTCGGCGGCGAACGCGTGTCGCAGGCCGGGCGGCACGTCGCACGCCTCCATGCGCAGCAGTTCCATCCGTGCCTTGGCCCCCTGTCCCGCGATCGAATCGTGCAGTCCACGCAGCACATCCAGTCGATGCCGCAGCCGCTGCTTGGCGGCGAACGTGCCCTTGCCCTGCTTGCGCTCGACGACTCGCGCGTCGGTCAGCCGGTCGAGCGCGAGCCGGACGGTCACGCGACTCACCTGAAAACGCTCGCTCAATTGCGCCTCGGACGGCAGCTTGCCGGTCGGCTCGTACGCGCCTTGCTCGATCTCATCGCGCAGCGTCGTCGCGATCTGCTCGTAAAGCGACGTCGCATCATCACGCAACAGCGTCATCGAATCTTCCTCTCCGTGCCCGGCTCGCGCTATGCGCGAATCCTGATTTCGATATGAAAAGCAATTGGATCGACCAACTTGTATTAATACGTATTATGACATCTCGATAGACGATCGGGCCTGCTGTCCCAGGGCCCGACGCACGGGGAGCATACCAGTGACTGAAAACGCAATCGGCACGCCGCCGCTCGACAGCACGCACGCCAGCCGGCCGCCATCGGCCGGATCGCCGGCGACGCGACACGCCGATCCGCACGCGGCCGGCCGATCGCATCGCGCGCACTGGCGTGCCGCGATCGGCTTCGCTGCAGCGTGGCTCGCGTTCTTCGCGATCGCCTGGTGGCTGCCTGCCCCCGCGCATCTGTCCGCGGAAGGCAAGGCGACACTCGCGGTGGTTTCGTGGGTCGCGATCGTGTGGATCACCGACGCGGTTCCGGTCGGCGTGAGCGGCATCCTGCTGCCGATGCTGCTCGTGCTGTCGCATGCGAGCCCGTCGTTTCCGAAGGCGGCCAGCGGCTTCGCCGCGCCCGTCGTGTTCCTGTGCCTCGCCGCGTTCCTGTTCTCCGCGATCATGCAGGCGTGTGGACTCGACCGCCGCATCGCCCTGTTGCTCCTCGATCGCCTGAAGGTGCGAACCGCCAACGGCGTGATCTGGGCCATGTTCGCGGTGAATTGCGTGATGGCGCTCGTCGTGCCGGCCGCGAATGCTCGGGCCGCTACGCTGCTGCCCGTCACGAACGGGATCGTCCGGCTGTTCGGCGAGTCGCCGCGCGAGCGTGCCGCACGCAAGGCGATCGTGATCCAGACGCTCGTCTACGGCGCGATGATCAGCGGCATGTGCATCCTGACGGCCCACCTGCCGAACATGGTCGTGTCCGGGCTGCTCGAGAAACAGCTCGGCATCCGGATCTCGTATCTGACGTGGCTCAAGCTCCAGTGGCCGTACCTCGGGATGTTCGCGATCACGCAAGCCTGGGTGCAATTCCATTTCCGCTCGCGCGCCGTCGCGATTCCCGGCGGCCCGGGCGCGATCGCGGCCATGCGCCGCGCGCAACCGCGCGCGGCGCGCAACGACTGGGCCGTGCTCATGCTGTTGGCCGCCGTCGCCGTGTTGTGGGCGACCGAGCCGCTGCATCACCTGCCGTCGGAAATCGTCGCGCTGATCGCGCTGGCGCTGCTGTTCGCGCCCGGCGTGCTGCGCTTCGGCTGGGCTGAAGTCGAGCAGCGCACGATCTGGGGCACGCTGTTCCTGCTGGCCGGCGCGCTGTCGCTGTCGTCGGCGATCAGCGCGTCGGGGCTCGCGAGCTGGGCCGCCGATCACATCTATGTCGCCGCGCGCGGTCACGGCTGGTGGTTGGCGATCGCGATCGTGATGCTCGGCACGCACGTGATCCGCATCGGCATGCTGTCCAACGTCGCGGCCGTCACGATGATCGCGCCGATCGCCCTCGCACTCGCGCCGCGCCTCGGGCTGCATCCCGTCGCCTTCACGATGCTCGTCAGCGATACCGACAGCTTCGCCTATCTGCTGCCCACGCAGATCACCGCGGGCGTCATCGCGTACAGCAGCGGCGCGTTCTCGACGGCCGACTACGCGAAGGTCGGCGCGGTGTCCGTGCTGATCGCGATCGTCTACGGCCTCTGCGTGATTGCACCGTGGTACGCGTACATGGGCATCCCCGTCTGGGACGCGAGCGCGCCCTGGCCGTTCGCGCATTGAAGCGCCCGAGTTCCATCGCCATTTCTTCCGGATTGACCATGAACGAATCCAACGACGCCCTCGATACCGTCGATGCCCGCGCCGCCGCGCTGCGCGACCGCCTGGGCCCGCACGTCGCGCCCGAAGGCCTGTATGAGCGCCACAAACGCCTGCCGTTCGCCGGACGCGTGCGCTGCAACGTCGTACAGCTCGAAGCCGGCGCATGGAGCGAGATCGTGCTCGACTACGAAGTCGGCTCGTCGGGCATCGCCGACGGTGGCTGGCTGAAGGCCACCTTCAAGTTCTATTCGGATTGGGCGCTGTTCCAGACCAGCGACCCGGGCGCCGCCAACTACATCAGTGCCGAGTACCATGCCGCACCACCCGTGCCGGGCCAGAGCCCGGCCACCGTGCAGGCGCTGAACGTGCGCTTCGACCAGAAGGGACACGAGCGGCCGTTCCAGAAAGCCGTGATCGTCGACGTCGTCGACGGTTACGTGAATGCCGGCGACCGGATCGTGATCCGACTCGGCGATCGCCGTCGCGGCCCCGGCACGCGCGTGCAGACCTTCGCCGAGGACAACTTCCGGTTCCGGCTCTACGTCGATCCGCTCGGTACGTCGCGCTTCGTCGCCGTGCCCGGAGACATCTCGATCGACATCCGTGCCGGCGCACCTTCCGACGTACTCCTGAACGGCCCGCGCTTCGTGCGGCCCGGCACGCGCGCGCCCTTCCGGCTATCGCTGCAGGACCGCTGGGGCAATGCGTGCCGAGACGCAGGCGGCACCGCGCGCGTCGTCGCATACGACGCACGCGGCGAAGCCGTCTACCGACGCGAGCACGCGCTGCCCGATGCCGGGCTCGCGACCTGCGCGGTCGACGACCTGCCGGTCGATGCCGGCACGCTGCGCATCGTGGCCGACATCCCCGCCCGCCCGGACGTGCGCGCGGCCGAAACGTGGCTCACGCGCGACGCGTCGCTGCCTGCGCCCCGTGCGTGGTACGCCGACCTGCACGTCCACGCCCACGATACGGTCGGCACCAACAGTCCGGCGTACAACGCGCGCTATGCACGCGACATCGGCGGCATCGACGTGCTCGGCTATACGGCGAACGATTTCCAGATCACCGACGAGAACTGGCAACTCGGTGTGGATGCGGTCGAGCAGTTCAACGACCCGGGCCGCTTCGTCGTCTATCCGGTGCAGGAATGGTGCGGCAGCTCGACCGCGGGCGGCGACCACAATGTCGTATTTCTCGGCGACGCGCGGCCGGATTTCCCGTACAACGCGCGCGGCGAGCACAACCGCACGCTGGTCTGGAACGAGGACATGAAGGGCAATGCGGTCGAGCTCGGCCGCTGGCCCGTCGAGGAACTGTGGGATGCGTATGCGGACGATGCCGCGCATCATCTGGTGATGCCGCACGTCGGTGGCCGCCGCTATATCCCCGACTGGCACCATCCCGAGCTCGAACGGCTCGTCGAGATCGCGTCGTCGTGGGGGCACTTCGGCTGGCTTTACCAGGACGTGATCGCGCGCGGCTATCGGCTCGGCGTGGCGGCCAGCGGCGACGAGCATCGCGGCCGGCCCGGCGGTGGCGCGCCCGGCGTGCAGGTGTTCGGCGTGCGTGGCGGCCTGACCGGCGTGCTGGCCGAATCCCTCGACCGCCGCAGCGTCGGCGAGGCGCTTCGCGCCCGTCATACCTGGGCGACGACGGGAGAGCACACCGCACTGCTCGTTCAATGTGGCGAATACCGGCAAGGCGACGCGTTCCGCCATCGCGGGCCAGCCAAGCTCGATTACCGCCTGCTCGGCAATGCAGGCTGGGAATACGTGGCGGCCTACGACCATACCGGCGTGATCTGGGAGCGCGATCTTCACGCGGAGCTGGGATACGCGCAGCGGCACATCCGGGTTCGCTGGGGAGGTGCACGCATTCGCGATCGCTATCGCTGGGCCTCCTGGCGCGGCACGATCCGTGTGCTGAACGGCACGATCCACAATTTCAGGTCAACCGGTTTCGAACACCTCGAGGAGGCGGCCTGGCGTTCCGGGACGACCGACATTGGCTTCGCAAGCGATACCTACGGCGATGCCGACAGCGTCGAGATTGAAGTGGGCGGCCTGGCCCATGCCACGATCGTCGTCGAAGGCACCATTGACGGTTTCGTCAAGGTCGGCGATCCGCTGGCCGGCAATCCGTTTGCGCATGCGCCGACGTTCCGTTATGAAATTCGTGGCGCGGATCTGCTGGCAGCCGGCTCCGCGACGCACCAGCTCGGTGGCACCGAGCTGTTTCTCGCCATCGAACGGCTGACTGAGCAGACGTTGCCGACCGACCTCTCGGGAAGCATCGAGATCGCCCCGGCCAACGCCTCGTTCGGCCACCGCCCCGTGTATTTCTTCGGGCGGCAACGCGATGATGCGAAGGTCTGGTCTTCGGCGCAGTTCATTACGTTCGACGATTGAGCGCGTCCGACTCGACCCACCTTGTCACCGGGCGCTTGCGACGGTCTTTCCGACGCTCGCCCGGTGACGCTCGCGCCAGCAAACCGTCGAATATTCTCATCACTTCGAGCCTGTCTCGACCGGCAAAGCGGCCTCACGCGCGCCGTTCACCCACCATCGCCACCCCACCCGGACGCATTCATCGGCCTTCGAACGCCTAGGGAAAATCCGGAGACATCCTTACAGCGATTTACCTGATGATTCATGGAAGCGTCATGTTTCGGCGATTCAGGTGTCCGCCAAGCTTTCAATTCGCGTCACGCAACCGATGCCGCCGCGCGGTACATGCGATGACCGAAACCTGAAGCGGCCGCCGCCGGCGCATCGTCAGGTGTTCAATACTTTCAACAACCCGGTCGAGAGTAATCGTGAGATTCCGTGGCCCGCTGGTGCGGTGGAGACGAGGCGACGCGCGAAACCTGCGCGCCGCGATCGCGTCCTCCGACGACAGTGACGGCGGGCAAAGCCCTTGCCTGCCTCTGTCGATCTACACCATCCTGTCCCGCCGCTCCGTTCGCCGCCACAACGCCGTCGCCGCGCGTGCGTACGTCGCGATCCATACCGACGACGTGGCATCGCTGCTGCCTTAGCGCCCCGCCTCTTTTCCCGACTCCGTTCGACCCACTCGCCGTGTCACCCGACCGGTGACGGGATCGGCTTGCGCTGCGTTTCCTTGCAAGCCGGCTCCCAATCGAACGGACTCCTGATCGCCGTGCCCCACGCTCGCTCGCCACGCGCGGCGGTCACGCACGTCTGCTTCATCCGATGAACCATCGCGCCACGACCCGCGCCTTGCGGCTCGACACGCGCACCGAAATGGAAGACTCCGTCATGCGAATCCGCACGCTTCGCCGCGCCGTTGCAACCGCCGCCATCCTGTCGGCCGCCGCGGCTGCCGGCACGACCGCCCACGCGGCCGGCGAACTGAACATCTACAACTGGTCCGACTACATCGCGCCGGACACGATCCCGACCTTCCAGAAGCAGACGGGCCTGCACGTCCGCTACGACAACTACGACAGCGACGACACGCTGCAGGCGAAACTGATGTCGGGGAATTCCGGCTACGACGTCGTCGTGCCGACGTCGAACTACATGGCCAAGCAGATCCAGGCGAGCGTCTACCAGCCGCTCGACAAGTCGAAGCTGCCGAACCTCGCGAACCTCGATCCGCTACTGATGAAGATGGTCGCCGATGCCGATCCGGGCAACCGGTACGGCGTGCCGTGGGCGTACGGCACCGACGGCATCGGCTACAACGTGCAGGCCGTGAAAAAGGTGCTCGGCGACAAGGCACCGGTCGACAGCTGGGCGCTGGTGTTCGACCCGGCCAACATGGCGAAGCTGAAAAGCTGCGGCGTGTCGTTCCTCGACCAGGCCGTCGACGTGTTCGCGGCCACGCTGCAGTACATGGGCAAGGATCCGAACAGCACGAATCCGGCCGACTACCGCGCCGCGTACGAGGTGCTGAAGAAGGTGCGCCCGTACATCACGCAGTTCAACTCGTCGGGCTACATCAACGATCTCGCGAACAACGACCTGTGCGTGGCGTTCGGCTATTCGGGCGACGTCGGCATCGCGCACCGTCGTGCCGCCGAAGCGAAGCGCCCGTACGAGATCGGCTTCGCGAACCCGAAGGAAGGCGGGCTGCTGTGGTTCGACATGATGGTGATCCCGAAGGACGCGCCGAATCGCGACGCCGCATTGAAATGGATCAACTACGTGCAGGATCCGAAGGTCAACGCCGGCATCACCAACGCGGTGTTCTATCCCACCGCGAACAAGGCCGCGCGCCAGTACGTGAAGCCCGCGATCGCGCGCGATACGTCGGTCTATCCGCCCGACGAGGTGCTGAGCAAGATGACGCTGCTCAAGCCGATGCCGCCGGAGATTCGCCGGCTGCAGAACCGGCTGTGGGCGCAGTTGAAGACGGGGCGCTGAACCGCGCGCCGCGGTAACGAATCGTGCCGCCGGCGGCTTGCTCGCGCCGGCGGCACGTGGTCGCATCGGAACCGGTCACCTCGCGTACCGAGGCGCCGACCCTGCCACGCGAGCATCGCAACGACCGCCGCGCGAATTATCGAAGCGCCGGCTCCGCCGAAAACGCGTGTTCCACGAAGCGAATCACATCGTCGAACGACGACGTGCACGTGGCCCCCGCCGCAAGCTCGCGAAACGCACCGTCCGGCCCGAAGCAGATGAGCGGCTTGCGCCAGCGCCGCGCGAGCGCGATCTCCTCGGCCGTGCCGGGCCCGCCCGGCAGCGCGACGATGAGGTCGCTGCTCAGCACGTTCACGTAGTTGCGGTTGATCGTGTCCGGGGCGGCGTCCGGCTCGCGGCGCGGCAGCGGCGTGAGGATCGGGATGTCGACGAACGGATGCGGATAGCCGTCGAGCGGCACGAAGCCCGCGAGCGGATCGGCCTGCGTCGGCAGGATGCCGATCGACCGGCCGGCCCGCCCCGGCACGCCGGCGAACGCACGTGCGACCGCCAGCATCACGCCCTGCCCGCCGCCCGTCAGCAGGTTGAAACCGGCCTGCGCGAGCCAGGCGCCGAGCGGCTCCGAAAACGCGAGCCACGGCTCCTTGCCCGAGCCCATCACGCCGATCGTCTTGTTCTTCTGTTGCATCGAAATTTTCAGTGAAGTCGTTGTGTTGCGCGCGATGGCCGCGCTCATTCGAGCTCGACGCCCTTGAGCTCGGGAATCAGGAACAGCGTCGCGACCATGTCGAGCACGTAGAGGCCGGCGAGCAGCGCGATGGCCGTCTGGAACGAGTAGTGCGCGGCCAGCGCGCCGACCGCGACCGGGCCGAAGCCGCCGACCGCGCGGCCGATATTCCACAGCACGTTCTGCGCGGTGGCGCGTGCGGCCGTCGGATAGCCTTCCGACATCAGCGTCCCGTAGCCGCCGACCATCCCGTTGACGAACATGCCCATCAGCGCGCCGGCCCACAGCATCGCGGTCGGGTCCGACAGCCGCGCATACGCGAGGACCGTCACGACCGCGCCGAGCTGGTACAGCAGGAACGTCGGCTTGCGCCCGATGCGGTCGGCCAGCTGCCCGAACACCCAGACGCCGATCATCATCCCGACGACCGTCGCCGCCGTCCACAGCCCCGACTTCGTCAGCGAGAAGCCCATCTGTTTCGACAGGAAGGTCGGCAGCCAGATCATGATCCCGTAGTAGCCGAAGTTCTGGACCGAACACAGGATCACGATGCCGACGCTCGTGCGCGCGGTGCGGCCGTCCGCGACGAGCAGGCGGAATGCGTTGGCCTTCGGCTGCGCCGCGCGCTGCACGAACGCTTCAGGCTCGTGCAGCCGGTTGCGCATCGCCCAGGCGAGCAGCGCGGGCAGCACGCCGACCACGAACATCCCGCGCCAGCCGATGTGCTGCAGCAGGAACGGCGTCAGCAAGGCGGCCAGCAGCACGCCGGCCTGCCAGCCGAGCGCGACGTAGCACGACACGCGGGCGCGCTTGCTGGCCGGCCACGCTTCCGCCGCGAGCGCCATGCCGATCCCGAACTCGCCGCCGAGCCCGATGCCCGCGATGGTGCGATACACGAGCAGATCCTCGAAGCCCTGTGCGAACGCACACAGCCCAGTGAAGACCGCGAACAGCAGGATCGTCCAGGTCAGCACACGCACCCGCCCGTACCGATCGCTCAACGCACCGAACAGGATGCCGCCCGCGACGGCGCCGATCAGCGTCCACGTGACCAGCGCGCCGCCCTGCCCGGGCGTCAGATGCAGCGCCGCCGTGATCGCCGGCAGCATGAAGCCGAGGATCAGCAGGTCGAAGCCGTCCATCGCATAGCCGATCGCCGATCCGGCCAGCGCTTTCCACGCGTACGCGCCGACCTGCTCCACGCGCGGGGCCGGCGGGCCGCCGAGCGTCGAAGATTCTATGTTTGCTGCCATGGTGTCCTGCCACGATTGTCCGGCGACATTTTAAAGCCTGTGCCCGTGAGCGACGGGCCGGCAGCCCCCCCGGTGACGATGGTTCACGCGTGCGTCGGCGCCCGCTTGCGGGACGGCGTGGCGGAAATCTGCAGACAATGAACGGGAGGGGAAAAACGGCGATCCGGTGTCGTCGGCGAGGCCGGCGATGCCGCGGTCAGGCCGGACACCGAATGAAAAGCAGCATGCTTGCGGAGTGTTGCCGTCCGGCCCGCTGGCGCGAACCGGACGGCGCCGGGTGGCCTGGCGGCCGGGCCGGCTTCAGCCCTGATCGTCTCCGGGCCACCAGGTCTTGGCCTCGCGGTCGACGGCGAGCGCATCGAGATCCTTGCCTTCGAGCCATTTCGGGCGCGGGCCGCGGCCCGACCACGAGCGGCCGGTCGTCGGATCGTAGTACTTGGCAGGCGCCTTGCGTTTTCGCTGGACGATGTAACCGAGCGCGCTCAGCACTTCCTGCTGCGAAATTCCCAAAAGCTCGACCTGTTCCTTGAATGCCGCGAGCGCGGCCTGCTTCTCCTTCTGCTTCGCATCCGACAGCTTGATGTTCAGGTCCCGAAGTTGTGCTTCGAGTTCCTGCAGGGCCTGGGTCATGTATTCATCCTCTTTGGGCATGTTTTCGCAAAAAGCTCCGATGGCGGAACCTACCACGAAGTTCCGCCGATGGGGGCTGTCAAATGTCTGAATCGTTTGCCGGAGCCGGCATGGCTTGCGCGATACGCACTAAACGACGTCGTGCGTCAATCAATGGCAGACAGGACCGGGCCGGCAACGCACAGCCCGCCATGTACGAAGGCACGGCGAACGGCTGCGGCAAGTAAGCGTCGCACCATGGCACTGGCGCGGCATGGCGCGAATGATAGCAGTGCTCGGCGTCGTGTTGCAGATGTCGTCGGCCGGCGTCGATGCGGATACGTCGGATTACTGGCCGACGTCGCGGGCGTCCCACTGGATCCGGTCGAACAGCGCGCGCAGCTTCGCGCCGCGCGCCGCGTTCAGCGCGGCCGCATGCGCGACACGCCCGGCGAGATGCGCGCGGAAGTCCGGGTGCGCATCGCGATTCTGCGACGCCGGGCCGCTGCGGATGCAATTGGTCAGGATGGCCTTCAGGAGATCGAACGCATCGCGCGCCAGGTTCGGATGACGATTGACGACCACGCCGGCCAGTTGTTGCCGCGTGCCGCGCCGCATCACGCGCGTCTTGCGCAGTTGCAGCGCAAAGCCCTCCTCGAGCGCGATCGCGGCGACCCGGATCTGCAGCCGTTCGACGTCGCGTGCCAGCGTGCCGCCGCCGGAGAAGGCGAGATCGTCGGCATAGCGCGTGTAGGTTGCACCGAACGAACGCGCGAGCGCGGCGAGCCGCATGTCGAACCGGAACGCGCTCAGGTTCGCCAGCGCCGGCGACGTCGGCGCGCCCTGCGGCAGATGCCGCTCTCGATAACGCTGGCGGCCGATCCAGTCGAACCGGTCGCGCAGGTCCGGTGCGAGCAGCCGTGCGGACGGCACGCGGTTGGTGCACAGCCCGGTGAGCATGCGCGCGACTTCGACCGGGTACCCGAGCGTGACGAACAGCGCGTGCACGCGGGCGGCGCGTATCGATACGAAGAAATCCGCGAGATCGAACCGGACGACGACGTCGCGATCCGCATGGGGTGCCGCGAACGACACGATCCCGTGCCCCTTGCGAAAGCCGTGTACCGCACCGTGCGGCGCGATGCGATCGAGCAGCCCGTGCAGGATGCGGCGCTGCGCTTCGCGCAGCCGGCCTTTCGGGATTTCGACGAGGCGGCTGCCGCCGCTGCGCTTGTCGTGCGCCGCGTACGTGTAGTGATGCAACGGCGTGGCGCTGCCGCGCGCGTCGACGCGCCAGTGGTCGGACAGCCAGTCGAGCCCCGGCGCGCTCACGCCGAGCCAGCCGGCGAGATCGCCGGGCGTCGCCCATTGCGGCACGTCGCAGCCGGCGAGCGGCGCCGGCAAGGGCCGCTGGACCAGCGGGCGCCGTACGGCGCGAATCGCGACGGGCCGATCGCTGCCGTACCACGCGCGCACGAAAGCCGGCGCATCGGCGAGGTCAGCCGCAAGCGTATCGATGTCGATGTCGGCCCAGCGCGCACCGAAGCGTGCGAGCGCGGCATCCGCGACTTCGTGAGTCCACGGTGGCGCGCCGCCGAGCACGGCTGCCATCCGGGACAGGACGCCGGGGCGTTCAGGTTCGCCGGCCAGCATCGCTTCCGCAATCGTGCGGGTGGTGTCGAACAGGGAGCCGGACATGGGAATCGATAGGCGGGACGATGAGCCAACGTGACTGGTGCTGCGAGGAGTCGCGTTGCGCAACGCGCAACCATGCTCCTTGCGACGCATCGGGGTGTCAATCTCATCCACGGGGTAGCCCCGTAGTCCTGGAACATCGGCTGCCTGTTCCGGGCGTGTGCTTGACCCACCGGCCCGCGATGCGACTTTAATGGCCGCGAACGCGGCGTGTCAAACCGGGTGGCGATCCGGCGCCGCGGCGACGCGCCGGATCGCGACGCGCAACCTACGCGTGCCGGGAAAACAGTTCGCGGTACGCGATCGGCGGAACGCCGACGCCGGACATGTCGTTCAGCATCGTGGCCCAGGTCGCGTTGTCGACGCTGACCGGAAACGACCGCACGCGGTTGGCGAGCAGCCAGAAGGTGCGCGTCATGCCGTTGCTCATCGCGACTTCGTACCCGCTTCCCTCGAGCCAGTGGCCGACCGGCGGCAGCGCCACCGGTTCGAGGCGGCCGGCCCGGAACGCGGCGGCGGCCGACGCGTATTTGCTGTCGAGCGGCATGACGCGGCGCGGCACGCAATCCTGCGAATTCAGTTGCGGAAACGCCGGGCTCGTGCCGAGCCACAGGCCATAGAACTTTTGAGCGTCGAGATGCACGACGAAGCGCTCCGTTTCGGCGGGCGTTGCCGCCATGTAGCAGTCGGCCTGGCCGGGAACGACCACGCGCCACGTCGCGCGCTGCGCGCTCAGGTCGACCAGCTCGCTCGGCAGCGGCCGCGGCTGGATGGGAGACGGTCGTCCCGCTTCGCGCAGGTCGCGCGCGCGATCGAGTCCGATACGAAGACGTGTCAGCATGGGCCCTCTCTCTTTCTCTCGTGATTTGTTCGAATGCGTCAGGGGGCGGGCGATTACATCGTCACGTGCTTGCAATCCGTGGGCCCGGTGTCCTGGCGCTCCCGGTGTGTTCGGGAACTGGCGCAGTGTAGCGTCTTTCCGGGTCGGCAAGAATCAACCCGGCAGGCGTCGACTGCAGCATTGACGGATGTGCGCTGCGCAGTTCGCGCATCGGACAAACCACGCGCCCGAACGCTCGAACCCTCATGAACGCCCATGCGCTTCGCCTGCCATGCCCGCCACACCATCAACCATCGAATCAATATTCGTCGCCGATCATTTAAATATCGAAATAATCAAAAAACAAAACAACTGCCGACAGAATTCCAGAAAATCATATTCAAACAAAAAATTATCGAATTTGATTAACGATAAATTAATACGATTGGCGCCCTCAAAATCAAATAAATAGTCTGTGTTGTGCGCCGCAACACCGTGATTCAAAGATCAACGAGATACGGAGGCGCAGCATGAATTACTTCATTCATGCTTGGTCGCAGAGTTTCCCCCTTATCAGGCCACCGTTGATTTCCAGACATTTGTGAATCAGCAATCCGGAAAGACAGTCACGTCTTCCCGGACGTGACCGACGTCGTCAGATCGCATCAAGTCATTCAATACCAAAGGAAAGTCATGAAGAAGATTGCAACCGTGCTGTTTTCAGCACTGATGCTCGCCTCCACGTGCGCGTCCGCGCAGGCGCTTTGCAAAGCCGGCAAGATCGACAAGATCGAAACCGACACCACCGGCAACCTGCTGGTGACCATTAACGACGGCGTCTATTCGTTCAGCGCGAAGGAAGTTTATTCAATTATTTACCAGGCCTATTCAGAAAACAGGAATCTGTTTATCTATGGAAACAATTGCGCGAATGGCTCGCCGGCAACCCGTTTTGCGATTCGCTAATCGACCTTAAACGCTCGACGATCATCAATACGTGGAGCCCGGGGCTGGATTGACATTCCGAATCCAGCGCCATCGCGGGCTGGGGTGTCGGCGCTGCGCGTCATGACGCCCGGCCCGCCCCCTGCCGTCCCGGTCCCCATGGAGCAGCCGTGCTTGCCGCTATAAGCCAAACGTTGTCGGGTATTTTTCATCCCGACCACCTCGGGCGCCCGCCGGCCCGTAGTTCACCATGCAACTGGATGCCGGACATCCCCGGCATGCGGACATCCGCAATCAAAAACGCGATGACGCGAACGTGGGCAGAATCGAGAAGCGACCGCGCCGAATCGAATGTATTCACGCGCCACCCCGACGAACGCCGAAAGCCCGCGATCGCGGGAAACTACCGCAGAAACGGCGCCAGCGTGTCGGAAGCTTCGGAGAACCGCTGCTCGAGGAAGTCGAGCAAGGTGCGCACGCGTGGCGCCATATAAAGCGTTCGTTGAAACAGCGCGTTCACCGGCACGTCCGGGCAGCGCCACTCCTGCAGGAGCAGCTTGAGCCGCCCGGCCTGAAGATCGGCGCCGATGTCCCAGATCGATTTCATGGCCACCCCGCGCCCCTCGATCGCCCATTCGCGGGCAAGCGCACCATCATTGGTCTGACGGGAACGGTCGAGCGGCGCGGTGAACGACGCGGTCTCCCCGTCGCGCGCGAAACGCCAGTTGTTCGCCGCGCCGGCCGCGGAAGAAAGGACGATGCATCGATGCTCACGCAAATCGTCGGGATGGCTCGGCATGCCGTGCTCGGCGATGTAGTCGGGCGACGCGCATAGCGCGCGGCGATTGTCGGCCATGCGCTTGGCGACCATCGAGCTGTCCGCCGGCACGCCGAACCGGATCGCGAGATCGATGTCGTCCTGCAGCAAGTGTGACAGTGAATCCGAGAGCACGAGCGTCAGTGTGACGTTCGGATGGCGTTCGTTGAATTCGTCGAGCCATCGACGCAGCACGGTGCGCCCGAAATCGGAGGTGGCCGATACGCGCAACGCCCCGCTCACCGATGCACGTCCGGCCTGCAACGCCGCGCGCGCATCTTCCAGCGTTTGCAGTGCATGCTGGCAATGGACGAGATACAGACGACCTTCATCCGTGAGGCGCAGCTTGCGGGTCGAACGCTCGAACAGCTGCGTGTGGAGTTCTCCCTCGAGCTTGACGAGCCGGGCGCTCGCCGCCGCGGGGGACAGTCCGAGCTTTCTGCCGGCCGCCGAAAGACTGCCCTGGCCTGCTGCTTCGACGAAAAGACGAATGTCACCGAGATTGTCCATGGTCGCGTCGCGCGAAAGGAATGTTGGGGTGTGCCGCGCGATGCGCCGCGGGGGACCGGGCATGGTAACGCGATGCGGACGGACGAGGAAAAGGCCGACCGGCAGGATCGGCCCCCGGCCCGCTTACCTGGCGACCACGCCGAGCTGTTGCAGGAACGTCAGGTTGTCTTCGAGATGCCAGTTGTCGGTGATCTTGCCGTCGCGAATGCGATAGATGTCCGTGGCGATGAAGTCGACCACTTGCCCCTTGCCCTGCACGCCGTTGAAGGTGCCGGTGAAGTGACCGGTGAAGTGCAGATGGGTGACGACGCGGTCGCCGGCGACGATCATCTGTTCGACGTCGGCGTGGACGTCCGGCACGGCGCGATGGAAGCCTTGCGATGCAGCCAGCGGCCCGGCGATGCCCTGCGGCCGACCGGCGGGCAACGTGCGGTCCGTGAAATCGGCCGCCAGCGCCTCACGGGCCTGGGCCTCGTCGCCCGTGCTCCAGAAGGTATCGTAAAGGCGTGCCGCGCGGATCTGTTGCTCGGCCTGCCGCTTCGAGAGGCGCTTGTCGACGATCAGCGTTTTCGGCTGCACGAGATCGTCGCCGGTCGCGGCGACGGCAGGCAACGCGGCAGCGGCGGTGGCCGCGGCCAGCGCGATGCGGGAAACGGCGGAAAGGACGGTGCGGGTTTTCATGACGGGCTCCTTGAGTGTGTACGCGATGCGCGATGAACGGATTGAATCCGACAGTGGTGCGACTTGGGTCATTCAGGCTGGAAAGCGGGCGGTGCGATTCGCTTGTGCGGTCTCGCGTCGATCAAGCCGGGACGCGAAAGCGGTCACCGCAATCGCCATCAGCGTCATCGCGGCGGCCACGAGCGGCAGCGTGTCGAGTGCCTGCCCGTGCGAAAGCGCCATGCCGCCGAGCCATGCCCCCATCGCATTCCCCACGTTGAACGCGCCGATGTTGAGCGTCGATGCGAGGTTCGGTGCGCTCGCGGCCTTGCTCAGCACGCGCATCTGCAGGCCCGGGACCGTCGCGAATGCCGCGACGCCCCAGACGAAAATCGTCAGGACCGATGCCACGGGGTGATGCATGGTGCGACTGAACACCACCATGATCGCGACCAGCACGACGAACACGCCCGTCAGCGCCCGCATCACGCCGCGATCAGCAAGCTTGCCGCCGAGCGCATTGCCGATGGCCAGACCGATGCCGAACAGCACGAGAATCTTCGTCACGCCGCTCGGCGCGAATCCGCTCGCCTGCTCGAGCACGGGGGTGATGTAGGTGAACACCACGAACATGCCGCCAAAGCCGAGCACGGTCATCAACAGTGCGAGCCAAACCTGCGGGTGCTTGAGCACGCCTACTTCGTGCGCAAGGCTCGCGGGTTGCGCTTCGAGCGTGTTCGGCACGAGCGCCACGAGGGCCAGCGCGGCGAGCACGCCTGCGCCGGCGACGGACCAGAATGCGGCACGCCAGCCGAGCATCTGGCCGATGAAGGTGCCGAGCGGCACGCCGAGCACGTTGGCGAGCGCAAGACCGGTAAACATCAATGCGACGGCGCTCGCGCGCTTGTCCTGCGGCACGAGCGACGCGGCAACGACCGACCCGATGCCGAAGAACGAGCCATGCGCGAACGACGTGACGACGCGGGCGATCATGAGGCTCGTGTAGCCCGGCGCGACCGCGCACAGAACATTGCCGACGATGAAGATCCCCATCAGCAGCAGAAGCGCCCACTTGCGCGGCATACGGCTGGTGAGGACGGCGAGCAGCGGCGCGCCCACGGCGACGCCCAGCGCATAGCCGCTCACGAGCAGCCCCGCCGACGGAATGGAAACGGAAAGCGACTGCGCGACATCGGGCAGGATGCCCATGATGACGAATTCCGTGGTGCCGATCGCAAAAGCGCTCAGGGCCAGCGCGAGAATGGGAAGTGGCATGGCTGTCTCCGGGAAAGCGGCAGAGCCGCAGGGGATGTGCAGCGATTCTGCTTGCCACCGTGCGGATTGATAATTGGCCTCCGTCTTGAATCATTTTCAAGCCAGACAAGAAAATCAACGCAAGGGGCGGCGCGTGCCTGATCAGCACTCCATCATTCGTCGCCGGTCAACGCGCCGATCAGCGCGCGCACGCGAGCAGGCCTCGTCCGCGAGCCAGGCATCACGAGATTGACGGGCAGCGGCGCGGGGCGACGGGTCGGCAGCACTTCAACGAGCGTGCCGCTGAGCAGGTGGGGTTTGGCGAGAAACGCGGGGAACTTGTGGGAGGCCCGCGCCAAGCGCGTCGGCTTCGACGAGCGCTTCACCGTGGTTGATGCGGAAGCGGGCCTCGATGGTCAGCGTGACCGTTCGCCCGTGTTCGACGAACTCGATTGGCCGATCACGGCCCGTGATTGGTATGCGAAACGCACTGAGGCGCTGCTTTCG
This sequence comes from Burkholderia sp. Tr-20390, assembly GCF_017104595.1. Classification (NCBI taxonomy): domain Bacteria; kingdom Pseudomonadati; phylum Pseudomonadota; class Betaproteobacteria; order Burkholderiales; family Burkholderiaceae; genus Burkholderia; species Burkholderia sp. Tr-20390. Next base: position 29,859 of record NZ_JAAGPC010000044.1, read on the forward strand.
CAAATCGCCAACCGAACGAATCGTCGGATTGGCCGCCAGGTAATCCGGATGCGAGCACACGATCAGCGCCGCTTCGCCGATACGACGGGCGACAAGCGAAGCGTCGTCGAGCGCCTTCGCACGATCGCACCGGTGCGAAGGCGCTCGGGCAGCCCGCTAGATCGTCTCGCTTTCTCGTACCGTAATCGGGCTTTGCAGCACGAACCGCGCAATGTCGTCCTTGCGCATGAACGCAACGCCGGGATGGCTCTTTGCATGACGCAGGAACGCGTCCCATGCACGCGTCATCTGCGGCGTGCCGCTGATACGGTCATGCGCGCTGATCGACATCATGCGCCGACGCGTACCCGCTTCCTCGTACAACTGATCAAAATCGAACTTGATCTGTTCGAGGAACTTGTCCGGCGAGTAATTCCGGCCCTCCACCAGCAGGATGTCGTTGTTGCGCAGCGTATACGGAATCACGACGAAATCCTTGCCGTTGACCTTTTCGATGAACGGCTCGTCGCGGCTCGTATCATCGATGTGATACACGTAGCCCAGCTCCTGCAGCAGCGACAGCGTGTTCGGCCCGCGTCGCAGCCAGTTCGCGTTGTAGCCGATCGGACGTTGGCCCGTCACCTCCTCCACCATCGATCGCGCCTGGATCAGAAACTCGCGTTCCTGCGGTCGCGACATCGCATACTGTGAGTTCCAGGTCGGCCCATGGCCCGACGCTTCGTGGCCGCGCGCCACGATTTCGCGCGCCACCTGCGGATGCCGCTTCGCCGCCTCGCCGATCATGTGAGTCGTCACCTTCACGTCATGTCGATCCCACAGATCCAGCATTCGGGGAATGCCCTCGCGATACCCGTACGCAAACCATGCTTGCGCGGCAAGATCGGCGGGCACGCTCGCCGGGAAATCGACTTTCGGAAACGGATTGTCGGCGCCCTTTGGCGGCTGTCCGCCCGCCTCGAACTGCATCGAGATCGAAATGACCAGCCGTGCACCGTTCGGCCAGAATTCACCCTGCACGGGCGCGGCTACCGGGGTCGATCGGGGGCTGCCCGTTTGCGCACCGGCCTGGGTGGATTGAAGCATCGCACCGACGGCGAACGCGCCCGCGCCGATTCCGGCCTGGGTCAGGAAGGAACGGCGCGTCGGTTGATCGGGCGCCTGCTCGGCCGGATCGCGATCCACATGATCGATTTGAATTGCCATGGACAATCTCCTCATGACGCGCAAGCGCGTCGCTCGCACCGCAACGCGATGCATGATGACGAATGAACGGGTATGGAATGTCACGCAGATTGGTGCGTGTACAACCCATTTTCAGAAAACGGTCCCGCTTTGAAAATGGGCCTTGAAATGAATAGACTTTCAATCCAGGCCAAAAAATCGGTGTTCCGTCCGGATACGGCAAGCCCGCTCGGCCTACCGCGCTTCAATGCGTCGACACCCTTCGATAAACGACGGTGAGCGCCATCGCATCGTGATGGCGATCCTTCAACCATCCGAACACGATCGGCCCCGAAAAACCCATCAGGTTTCCGAAGCAATTGATCGTCGCGATCCCCACCGCCGCAGCCGCGCCGGCCATTCGCATGGTCGGCAGGTGCCGGAACAGCGGCAATCGGTGCGATCGACACGTACGCACGATCGCTCGTCGTGCAGACGATATCGGCCCGGCTCTCACGACACACGCAGTTGTACGTGTCCGTTCAAGCCCTTCCGGCTGCGGCGATCGACCAGGGGCTGGTGGAAAATGAACTGGACGTCGGCGTGTCGTTCTCCCATCTGTCGCATGCGGACGTCGAGCAGAGAACGTTGTGCATCGAACGGCTGGCGCGGGTGCGTCGATCCGCCAGTCGCAAGGTCCGGAAGACCGCCAGCCTGCGGGAAGTGGCGACGACGATCGCGGACGATGGCCTGTCGCGCATCGCCGCGTCGCGCTGGCGTCGCGGCAAGACCTTCAAGCCTGCCAAGGAGCGTTTTGAAGAAGCGTTGTCGCGAACGATCCGCTCGTCCGGCCTCGACATGCCGGACAACGATTCGGTACGCCCATCGAAGCCATCGCGGCCTGCGGGCACCAGAAAGCGCTAACGGCATCCTGAATACGCGTGCGCCCCGAAACGAAGGCGGCGCAGACGCTCATGCTCGCCCGTGCACCCGGGATCATCCGGCGCCGCACACGGCACGCGGAATTCGGGCACGGGCGCTCGGACAACGGCGACGCATCGCGGTTCGACCTTCGACCACCCCGGCCGCTACGCGATCGCACCGCCACCGTCGACCAGCACCGTCGAGCCGGTCGCGTACGGGGTCGATGCAAGGTAGAGCACCGCGTTCGCAACGTCCTCGGGTTGACCGACACGGCCGGCCGGCAAGCGCGCCGCGGCGCCTTCGTACATCCTGTCCCGCGCCTGCGCATCGAGCTTCGACCAGAGCGGCGTCGCGATCAGGCCCGGGGATACCGTATTCACCCGCACGGGCGACAGCTCGAGCGCCAGCCCCCGCGCCAGCGATTCGAGCGCCGCGTTGATCGCGCCTTGCAGGACCGAGGTCTTGCTCGGCCGCACGCTCAGGAAGCCCGACACGAACGTCAGCGATCCGCCCTGCCGAATGCGTACGGCCCGCGCGACGCGATAGGCGCCCCAGAACTTGCTGTCCATCGCCGCGTAGGCATCGGCGAGCGCGAGACCACGCACCGGCCCCGTGGGTGTCTGCGCGGCCGACACGACAACGTGGTCGAATTCGCCCGCCGATTCGAAAAATGCACGTACGCTCGTGTCGTCGGTCGTGTCCATCACACCGGTTCGCACGCCGTGACCGATCCTCGCTGCGCTCGCCGCCAGTTTGGCCGCGTCGCGCGACGCGATCGTCACGCTCGCCCCGGCCGCCGCAAAGGCCCGCGCGGCCGCTTCGCCGATTCCCGAGCTTCCGCCGACCACCAGCACGTCTCGTCCATCGAATTTCATCGTTCGCTTCCTCCGATCAAAAGCGTGCTCGCGAGCGTGAAGCCGTGCCCGTCGCACGCACCAAATGTTCTGAATACCGCTTGCGGCCAAGGATGGTCGGCCGCCACGCCGAATCGCCGCTGTCGCCGGCGAAGCCGGCAAGCGTCATGGGTTTCGCGAGACGATTCGGCAGATCCGGTCATCCGTTCGGAATCCCAGGCTGCTCATCCGCTGCGAGCGTCGTCACGAATTCGACGGAAACCCCCGGGGCAATGGACACGAACAACTGAAGCTCATTGGACAACGGCACTTCACTCAGCGAGTAGTCGATCCGACTGCCGGAGAGTCGATCGATCAACGTCGCCCATTCGCGGTGCGTGTCGACGCGAAGCGCAATGTGATCGATGCGCGGCGTGCTACGGCCTGCGTGCGCCGGTAGCGTTGCACGCGTGACATGAATCATCGGGCGGCTATCGAGGTACAACCAGTAGCCATCCACCCTGAACGGCGGTCGAGGCCCGGTATCGAGACCGACGACCTCATCGAAAAAGCGGCGTGTACCGTCAATGTCATCGGTAACGATGGTGGCGTGGTCGAAATGCATGCTTCGTGTCCATGCTGGAAAGCCTGGTACGCATTCTGTCGCACGTCGGTCGGTCTTGATAATTGGCTTCGCCATTGAATGATCTTCAATGACGACAAGAAGATGGGGGCCGCTGGTTGCCTGGGGGTCCCGGTTTCGTCGCACGCCAGCGGATTCACGAAACACGATGTCACCGCGACGCCATGCGTGCACGTCTTCGGCAATGTCGCGAACGGCATTCATGGCGCGGCCGGCGCAACGGGCGTGTGCACGGGCCGCGCGGGGCGCCCGATCCTACAGCCCCTGCGGCGCATCGCGCAGCACGGCGCGCAGCGCGGTATCGAACGGCGTCGCGTGGTCGATCCCGGCGGCGCGCACGCTCGATGCGTCCAGATGGCAGTCATAGGGGCGCGGTGTCGCGTCGGTCGGCTGGTCGATTCGCTTGAGCGCGGCGTCGATGCCGAGCGCGGCCGCGATCCGCTGCGCGATGTCGTACTTCGTCATCGGCTCCTCGCCCGACCAGTGACGAAGGCCCGTGATCGACGCACCCGCGAGATGGCGCAGCGTCAGGTCGCGGATGACGTCCGCGACATCCGGCGTAAACGTCGGGTACCGGATCGCCCATGCGTCCATGCCGACCGCGTCGGCGCCCGGCCGAGCGGAAGCGACGATCGCCGGCACGAGGCTCGTGACGGCCGATTCGCTCCAGTCGACGATCGGGCCGAAGAGCAGCGGCAGGCGCAACACACACGACAGCGGCGACGCGGCGAGCAGGGCCGCCTCGCCTTCGAGCTTCGTGCGGCCGTAGATGTTCAGCGGGTTCGGTACGGCGTCCTCGCGGTACGGCGCCGCCTTGCCGTCGAAAACGTAGTCGGTGGAGATGCCGAGCGTCCATGCGCCGTGGCGCGCGGCGAGCGCGCCGATGCGGGCCGGGGCCGTGACGTTGATCGCCCGCGCGCCGGCAGGATCACGTTCGCAGACATCCGGGCGGCGCTCGGCCGCGCAGATGATCACGGCGGCCGGTTGGCAAGTGGCGAAGAGGTGTTCGAGGGCCGGCTCGTCGAGGACGTCGAGTTCGGCGAGGTTTTCCGGGGGCAGCGCCAGGCGTTTGGCGCCGGCGCCTTGCGGGTTCCGGATCGTTGCGACGAGGTTCAGCGACGATTCACGGGCCAGGGATGCGGCAACCGCGCGGCCGAGGAGGCCGGCGGCACCAATGAGGAGGACGGTCGGGAGGTCAGTCGACGAGGTCGGATTTGGCATGGGCGGTCATTCGGGTGACTGGGACGTGCTCGAGGTCGCGTTCGACACTCGGGCCAGGGTCGCGGGGAGCATAGCCGAGTATGACAGCCAGTACATCGTGATGGCAGATCGGCAACCCCGCGACGGGCGCGCGTCACGTGCATCACTTGCGCCGCGACCGGCGGCCGGCGCTCGGCACGGCGCCCCCCGTCCACCGGGATGACGCCCGTCCTGCCGACGACATCGGCACGCCGCGCGGCCGCCCGCGCGCGGGCAATCCGCGGCGCCGCCACCTCACGAACCTCGCCCAAAAGCAAAGCCCGGTGCGCTTGCACGCACCGGGCCGTCACCTCTGCGGAAAACCGCGTCCCGCGTTACTTCCGGTCGAGCGAATACCGCCCCGGCCCGGTCAGTGCGAGCAACAGCAGCCCGCCGATGATGCTCACGTTCTTGTAGAAGTTGATCATCGCCATGTATTGCTCCATCCCCTGCAGCGCCCAGTAGCGATGGCCGATCAGCGCGGTCGCGAGCGTATAGGCGGCGAACACCAGTGCGAGCGGACGCGTATAGAAGCCGATCGCGATCAGCAGGCCACCGGCCAGCTCGACCGCCACCGCGATCGCGGCCGCCAGCTCGGGCGCCGGGTTCCCCGTCGACGCCATGTACGCGACCGTGCCCGAGAAGCCGCTCAGCTTCTGCCAGCCGAACAGCACGAACAGGATCATCAACAGCACGCGAGCCGCCAGCAACAGCTCGTCCTTCTTCGACTCCAGTGAAACGTAACGCATGACAATCACCCTTGAATTGACGGTTTGATGCGTCCGGTGCCGATACGCGCCAGATCGGCGCGCCAGGTCGGCAACGAACCACTCCTCGCACACTCGGACAGCAAGCCGGCTGGCCCGCCGCCGAAGAATCCGCCTGATCGCGCCGCTCCCGGCGCGCTCCGGATCGGTTCTGGCGAAGCACGGATGCAGTCTACTGTCTCCCTGCGAATCATCAATCCTTCAAAACAAGATTCGCTGTCACAATCTAGTGGACAATCGAGCGAATCAAGGCCGCACGCAGCAGCCATCAATCCGATCAAATGAATCTGCCGTTGTGTTTCAAGGACATGAAAACCGCCCATTCATATCCGGCCTCCGTATCCAGTCGATATTGAATCGCCAATTCGCGATCACAGGCCAAATCGAAATATCGCAATCGCGATTCGACGATACGTTATGTGTACAAACCTGCCATCAGTGAATTAATTTACAAATTCGACTTTCTTTCCAATCGGCGAAGGCCCTCCGTTCGGGGCAAAGACGTCCGGCCTGGAAATGCGTTTTGGCAAACGAAAACGTTTCACGGGCAAGCGGGTTGATGTCGTCCACCGCGGATGCCGTCTCACATTCAAGGATTTCAGCTCGATAGCTGCCGGGAAGAACACCTTCCGCGCACTATCGATAGATCCGGTGTTTAGCCGAGCAAGCGAAAAAACGATCAAGCATTCACGCTCCCGGCAAGTTCTCGATTCCAGCAAAAAATCCGTTAATAAACACAATCAAAAATGATTCGTTTACGGCAAAAAATCGCAAACCTTTACCCCCACTCCACCACGACATTTCCATCCACACTTTTCCCAACAATCATTACAAAAAATTACTAACCAATACGGATTTAAATATACGATAGCGCACGCCCTTACATTTCCCCGACATTCCCGTGACTTCCAGAACGCGTCGCTCCGGACACAGCCCGCAGGCCGTCGCCAGCCGCTCGTCGCGGGATCGCTTTTCAACCGGAGACTCCCCATGGCAACGAACATGTCTGTGAACAGCAGCGCGAACGCGAACAGCCTGTTGCAACAGGCGGCGCAATCGATCATCAACGGCTCGACCGGCAATGGGTCGATGGATGTCGGCTTGCTCGTCACGACGCTGGTGAACGCGAAGACGGCCGGCCGGGCCGCGGCGCTCGCCGCGTCGCAGCAGACCGGCACCACGCAGATTTCCGCATTCGGCGCGCTGTCGTCCGCGCTGGGCGCGCTCGAAGCGGGCCTCGCCACGCTGGCGAATGGCGCGCTGCAGTCGACGTTCACCGCGGTCGCGAGCGGCAAGGGCCTGACCGCGACGCCGAGTGCAGGCGCGGTTGCCGGCACCTACACGGTCGGCGTCACGCAGATCGCGACCGCGCAGGCGCTGGCTTCGTCGGGCGTCGACGGGAAGAAGGCGCTCGGCACCGGCACCCTGACGCTGTCGCTCGGCAACCAGTCGTTCAAAGTCGACGTCAACGGCACGAACAACACGCTGTCAGGCATCGCGGCCGCAATCAACTCCGCAGCGAACAACCCGGGGGTCAGCGCGACGGTCATCAACGGCACCGACGGCGCGCACCTCGTGCTCGCGTCGTCGAAGACGGGCTCGGCGAGCACGATCAGCGTCGCGGTCGGCAACGTGGCCAACGACAACGGGCTGTCGAACCTCGGCGTCACGTCGACGGCCGACACGAAGGGCGGCCCGTCGAAGATCGACTCGGCGAACAGCGCGGCCGCGTGGCGGCAAAGCGCGGTCGCGCAGGACGCGAAGTTCACGGTCAGCGGCATCGCGTCGACCAGCGCGAGCAACTCGGTGTCGGGCGTGCTGAACGGCGTCACGCTGAACTTGTCGGCGGCTGCGGTCAGCGCAACCGATACGCAGACGCTGACGATCAGCCCCGACACGAAGTCGCAGGCGGCCACGATCACGAATTTCGTGAACCAGTACAACGCCGTCGTCAAGACGATGGGCGCGCTGTCGAGCTACACGCCGGGGGCGAGCGCGCAGGGCGCGCTGATCGGCGACTCGACGCTGCACACGATCCGCAACGCCCTCGCGTCGACCATCGCGCGCGGCGTTCCCAACAAGAACGGCGACGGGCACACGAACCTGGCGGCGATCGGCGTCTCGCTCGAGAAGGACGGCACGCTGAGGGCCGACAGCGCGAAGCTCGACAGTGCGCTGACCAACAACCCGTCGGGGGTCGCGCACCTGTTCAACCCGACGAACGGGGTAGGCAAGCAACTGACCGACCAGATCGCGACCTTCACGAAGCGGGGCGGGATGATCGACCTGCGCACGAACGCGCTGGGCGCCGACCTGAAGCGCGTCACGCAGCAACAGACGAATCTGGCCGACTACGCCGCGCAACTGACCAAGCAGTACCAGGCGCAGTTCACGGCACTCAACGCGCTGATGGCCAAGATGAACTCGAACACGCAGTACCTGACGCGGCTGTTCGGCGGGGCCAACAGCAACGGCACGCTGGCGAACAAGTGAAGAGCGTCCGGGCCGATTGGCGATCATCGCGGCGCGAGCCGGTCAATGGATCGACCGGCTCGCGCCGCCGCGCACGGTGTCCCGCGTGGAAGCCTCACTCACTCACTCACGCACGCCCGGCAGTGCGCGAGCATGCGCCGGGTTCGGCTCCCCGTCTCGCACCGTCAACCCCGGACGGCCGCGCGCGCCCGATTACGCGGCGATCCTTCGCCGGAAATGCTCGGTTCCGGCCACGATCTTGTCGAGCACCGCATCGAGCGCCCAGAACCGCTCACGCACGTCGTAGTCGATCACGCGGCAACGGATCGACGCGAAGGTGCCGATTCGCTGGTGATAGAGCTTCGCGAGCGCCGGGTACCCCAGCGCCTCCGACACCGCCGACACGACGAGGAACGTCGACAGCTCGTCGGCCAGCGCCGGATTCGACGCCCCTTGCGTGCGCAACCACCGGTACAGGTCCGGATGGAAGTTGGTGAACACACCGTTGAAGCCGGCGGACCCCGCCTTCATCGCGTCCCACGCAATCGCGGCGTTCGCGTTGAGGATCTTCAGCGGCGAGCCCTCGGCGAGCGCGACGCGCCGCTTCACCGTCTCCAGGTCGCAGCTCACGTCCTTGAGCATCACGAACCGGCCCGTGTCGATGCACGCACGCAGTTCGTCATCCGACAGCAGCCGCCGGTAAGGCGCCGGGCACTCGTACAGCCCGAGCGGCAGATCCGACGGCAAGCGCGCGAGCAGCCGGTGCAGATGGTCGAGCAGCGCGGCGCTGCCCTTGCGCTGCGGATCGAGTCGATTGGTCACGAGCACGACGCCCTGCGCGCCCGATTCGGCCGCCGCGCGCAGCTCCTCGACCTGCGCGTCGAGATCGTCGCTGATGTGGCCGGACGCGACGACCGGCACGCGCCCGGCCACCCGCTCGACCACGAAGCGCGCGAGTTCCGCGCGTTCGGCCAGGCTCAGGAACTGCATCTCGCTCGACTGCGCGACCGCGAACAACGCATCGGCGCCATGCGCCAGATACCATTCGATGAGCCGCTCGAGCCCGGCGTAGTCGATCGCGCCGGCGTCGTCGAACGGCGTCAGCATCACCGGGACGATGCCCTCGATGGTCACGTTCGATTGCTGCGGGTGTTGCATCTGTTTCTCCTTGCTTCAGTGAATGCGTGACGCATGCCGCGTGCTCAGGCCGGCAACGGCCCGGGCGCGGCGTTCGCGGCCTGCTCGGGAATCGGCTTGCGCACCAGCAGCAGGTACGCCATCGCGCCCGCGAACGCGATCGCCGCGGCCGTCAGCAGCGCCGGCACGAACGACCACTTCTGCGCAATGATGCCCGTCAGGATCGGCGCGAGCGCGCCGCCGATGAAACCGCCGAAATTCTGGATCGCGCCGAGCGACGCAATGCGGCTCGGCGGCGCGGCTGCCGTCGCGAGCGCCCACGAGCAGGCCGACGCCGCGTTGGCGAGAAAGATCACGACCGAAATGCACGCGAGCGCCACCGTGTTGCTCTGCGCGAGCGCCGCGGGAATCGTGAACGCGACCATCCCGAGCATCGCGACCACCACCGCATTGCGCCGGCTCACGACCGGCGAACGGCTGCGGCGCGTGACCAGGTCCGACAGCCAGCCGGCCAGCAGCGAGCCGACGAACCCGCACAGGAACGGCACCGACGCGGCAAAGCCGGTGCGGATCAGGCTCATGTGCCGCTCCATCGTCAGGTAGCCCGGCAGCCAGGTGAGGTACACCCAGTTCAGGTACACGGAACCGAAATAGCCGATCAGCATCCCCCAGGTCGTGCCGTGCGAGAACAGGCCGCGCCATTCGGCGAACGTCAGTTTCGGTGCCGCGACCGTGCTTTGCGCGTCGGCGTCGAGGTAATTGCGCTCGGTGGCAGTCAGTTGCGCGCGCACCGGATCGCGATACAGCGCGAACCAGACGACGGCGACGACGAGACCGGCTGCGCCCGTCGCGATGAACGCCCAGCGCCAGTCCAATGACGCGACGAGGATCGACAGCAGCAACGGCGCGAGCGCGGTGCCGAGCGGCGACGCGGCGTTGAAAATGCCGGTCGGCGTGCCGCGTGCGCGCAGCGGAAACCAGTTGCTCACCACCCGCGCGGCCGACGGGAACTGCGGCGCCTCGCCGATGCCGAGCACGATGCGCGCGACGATGAACCAGCCAAAGGTCGACACGATGCCGCCCGCCGCTTGCGCGATCGACCACACGATCAGGCCGATTCCGAGCAGCCGGCGCGGCCCGATGCGGTCGACCAGCCCGCCGACCGGGAACTGGCACAGCGCATAGCTCCACGAGAAGGCCGACAGCAGCAGCCCCATCTGCGCGAGCGACAGGCCGAGATCGGCGCGGATCGCCGAGCTTGCAACGGCCAGCGTGCCGCGATCGAGGTAGTTGACGATGCCGCTCACCATCAACAGCGCGAGCGCGATGCGTTGCCCGCGCCGGATACGCGGCGGTGCGGGCGGAACGGTCGGGGTTTCGTTCATTGCGGTTGTCTCCATGTCAGTGATATCGGCCGGTTCCGGCCTGTCCGTCTGATGCGGAATTCAAGGTTCCAGGCATGCCACTTCGTCGCGCGTCGGAATCGAGGTCTGCGCGCCGTGGCGCGTCACGCTGATCGCGGCGGCGCGCTGGCCGAAGCCGATCGCGTCGTCCATCGACGCACCGCCCGCGCGAGCGGCCGCGAAGCCGCCGACGAAGGTGTCGCCGGCCGCGGTCGTATCGACGGCGACCACCGACATCGCCCGCAGGCGGCCGTTGCCCGCACCGCCGCGCCAGCACACGCCGCGCGCGCCGAGCGTGACCAGCACGTTGCCCACGCCCTTCGCGCACAGCGCATCGGCGGCGCGCACGGCGGACGCATCGTCGCCGACGGCGATGCCGGTCAGCGATTCGGCCTCGGTTTCGTTGACGACGAGGTAGTCGACCCGTGCGAGCAGCGCGTCGAACAGCGGCTGCGCGGGCGCGGGATTGAGCAGCACCGGCGTGTGGTGCGCGCAGGCACAGGCGATGGCACGCGCGACGGTAGCGACCGGCACTTCGAGCTGGCTCACGAGCATCGCCGCCCCGGCGATCGCGTCGCGCGCCGCGTCGATCCGGTCGGCATCGAGGCGCGCATTCGCGCCGGGCACGACGACGATGCTGTTCGCGCCGCCCTCGTCGACCGTGATCGTGGCCACCCCAGTGGCCGTACCGCCGATCCGCGCCAGATGCGTCACGTCGATGCCCTCTGCCGACAGCGCGTCGTGCAGGCGCGCGCCGAACGCGTCGTCGCCAACGCAGCCGATCATCGCGACCGACGCGCCCAGGCGCGCAGCCGCGACCGCCTGGTTCGCGCCCTTGCCGCCATGGACGGTATGGAAATCGGTGCCGAGCAGCGTCTCGCCCGGCACCGGCAGGCGCGGCGCGCGTGTGACGAGGTCGATGTTGACGCTGCCGACGACGGCGATGCACGGGGAAGTGGTGTCTCTCATTTCCGAATGTAACCGCTTACATTTACGACGGACAAAAAGGCCGGAATGGCCGTCGTCGATGAAAATTTCACGATATGGATAGAATATGGGTCTGACATAATACGGAAGCACGTCAAGATAGCGCTTACATTCTCACAGGGTCGACCGGGAATGCAAGCGGCGCCACCACGAAACGAGGGTAAACATTGACGCATTTGACAACTTGTAGCGCTGCCATCGCCGCTACGCCTGGAGGCAGCCGATGAGCTCGCCCCCTTCCCGCGCCGGCGCGCCCCGCGCGCGCCGCGGCAGCGGCCGCTCGGTGCTCGGCGATGTCGCGAAGCTGGCTGGCGTGTCGACCGCGACCGTTTCGCGCGTGTACAACGATCCCGGCAAGGTGTCGGCCGACGTGCAGCAGCGCGTGCGCGACGCGGCGCGCGCACTGAACTGGATCCCGAATGCGGCGGGCCGTGCGCTCGCGTCCACGCGCACCCACATCACGGGCGCGATCATTCCGACGCTCGACGACCAGGTGTTCGCATCGCAGGTCGCGGGCATGCAGACGGTCATGGCCGAGCACGGCATCACGCTGTTCCTCGGCTGCTCGAACTACGATCCCGCGCAGGCGCTGGACCAGGTGCGCGCGATGCTGTCGCGCGGCGTGGAAGCCGTGTCGCTCGTCGGCGAAGCGTATCCGCCGGAACTGTTCGAACTGCTTGCGATGCACCGCGTGCCGTACGTCGTCACCTATGCGTATCGCGACGACAGCCCGCACTGCTGCATCGGCTTCGACAACCGCGCGGCGTTCGCGCAGCTCACCACTCACCTGCTCGACCTCGGCCACCGCGATTTCGCGATCATCATGCAGCCGTCCGCCGACAACGACCGCGTGCAGGCGCGCCTGCGCGGCATTCACGACACGCTGGCCGCGCGCGGGCTCGCGGTGCGCCCCGTCCATCAGCACGAAGGCGCGGCCACGATCGCGTTCGGGCGGGCGAGCCTGCGCGCGATCGCCGACAGCGACGCGGCCACGCGGCCGACGGCCGTGATCTGCGGCAACGACGCGCTCGCGCTGGGCGCGTTGCTCGAGGCGCAGGCGCTCGGCATCGACGTGCCCGCGCAATTGTCGATCACCGGCTTCGACGACATCGCGCTCGCGCGCGAGATCCAGCCGCCGCTGACGACGATGTGGGTCGACACCCACGCGATCGGGCGCCAGGCCGCGCAGGCGTTGCTCGACGCACTCGAGAACGGCGCAACGGGGCCGGGTCATGCGGTGCTGCCGGAGTTGCGCACGCGGGAATCGGCTGCGGCGCCGGCGCAGGTTCGGGCAGGACGTAAAAAATGACGACGCGCCGGGCGGCTTCGACTGCCCGGCCCACCTGTCACTGCATCACGTCGACCGGCAGCGTCTTGTCGAGATTGTCGTGCCACGCCTGGATGGTCTTCGGCACGTTTTTCTTCCACGCCGGCACGTTCGTGTAATAGCGCATCCGGACGTTGTTCTTCGCGTCGAACACGAGCAGGCCGATCCACAGGTCATTCCCGCGGCGCATCACGATCGCCGCATTCGTCGTCGCGATGCCGCGCACCCAGTACGCATTCACGTGCGCGTTCAGCCCGTCGAGATCCTTCTCGTCGGCGCTGTAGTTGACGTTGTCGACGAGCGTCTGATAATCGGCGCCGAGCAGCTTGTGCGCGGTCGCGTTCTGCGTCGCGTCGTCAACGACCTTGAGGCTCAGCAGGTCGGCCGCCGGTTTGGCCTGGAACTGCGACGCCGTCACATACTGGCCGTCGTAGGAGACGCCCGAGCCCGCACCGCAGTCAAAATCCGCGCCGTGTTGCGTGACGCCGATGCGCCCGCCCTTGCGTTCGAAATCGAGCCGGCATTTGTCCTTGCGGTAGGTGCCGCTGTCGCCGTGCAGCATGATGTCGCCGTCGAGGCCGCCCGTATTCGCGCCGTTGTTGCCGCTCAGCTCGAAATGCAGGCGCGGCGCCGTGCCGGTGAACGTCAGCTCGCCGCCGAACGACGGGTTGTCGCTCGTCATGTACCACGTCTGCTGCCAGCGGTCGGCGGCCAGCGGCTTGCCGTTCAGGCTCGCGAGCCGTTCGCGGTAGCGATCGCCGAGGCACTGCGCGTCGCCGCCGCACCGGTCGCGCTGCTTGAGCCACTTCAGCTGCGCGGCTTTCAGCGCGGCCGTATCGCCGCCTTTTGCGAGCGCCTGCTTCCACGCCGTCGCCAGGTCGCCATCGAGCTTCGACAGCGCGGCATCCGCGCAGATTGTCTTCTCGGTTGGCGAGGCGGCTTTCGCGCAGTCGAAGCCGGCGGCATGCGCAGCGAGCGGCAGCAGTGTCAGCAACGCGGCGGCCGCGACAGATCGCAGGTGCGTGTGCCGCACGGCACTGGCGGAAATCGCGGTTTGCCCGCGCGCATTCTTTTGGTTCTGAAGGGTCATCAGCTTGGCTCGTCGCAGGATCGCGCGCCTGTAGAAGCTACCTGCACGCGGCATTCGAGGTAAAAACGCCCGGCCCGGCATGCGGCGCATGCCGTTGCTCGCCGAAGCCTAACCCGAATGCGCGGCGCCGATCAATCGACGTTAGATGTCAGCGCAACCGTCGACGCAGCCACGCTGCATTGCACGATGCCGTCACGCAAGGTGGCTTCCACGGCGGCGTCGATGAAGCCGATGAACACCATCACGCCGTCTCCTTCGTGCACGGCCAGCCCTTCGTCTTCCATCGACGAAAACCGGATGCGCCGCGCGGCGACCTGGCACACGCGCGTGGCGACCGCGCCCTGCACATCGGCCACGCGCACGATGCCCTTCGCGCGCAGGATCGTGCGCGGCAACGCCTTCAGCCATGCACGCAGCCGCGCCTTGTCGAGCACGTCCGGCGCGGCGACGGTAACGCTCGCGAACGCCGGCATCGCGTCATGTCCGATCGACCGGCGCGAACGTACGAAACCCGCCGGCATCGCGCCACGATCGGGCACGGCCGCGTCGAACAGCAGCGCGAGCGGAATCTCGCCATGGCGCGCGGCGACGACGATGTCGGTCGGCGCCCACGCGCGCACGTCGTCGAGTACCGCGTCGCGCCGTTCCGGCGCAACGCGGTCGAGCTTGGTCACGACGATCGCGCCCGCGCCGTCGAGCTGGCGCTGCGCCATCGCGCCGACGAGCGGATCGGCGAGCGTGTCGCGCCACGCGAGCGCGTCGGCGACGACGAGCACCGACGTCAGCCGGAACGCACCGTTCAGCAGCCCGATCTGCGCGATCTTCGCGGGATCGGCCACGCCGCTCGCTTCGACGAGCAGCAGGTCGGGCCGCACGTCGCGCGTCGCGACGCGCGTCAGCGCATCGACGAGCGCGCCGCCGATCGTGCAGCAGATGCAGCCGTTGTCGAGTTCGATCACGTCATCGCCGCGCGCCCGCACGAGCCGCGCATCGATGTTCACCGCGCCGAAATCGTTGACGAGCACCGCGATGCGCCGGCCATGCGGCGCCTGCAGGATCGCGTTGACGACCGTCGTCTTGCCCGCGCCGAGATAGCCGCCGATCACCGCGAGGTCGATCGGCGCGAGCGCAGCCCCGGCGGGCACGACGGCGTCGCCTTGCGCACTCATCGCGGCGACCGGAACACGCGCCCGCCGAGCACGGTGCCCCACACGGCGAGCTCCTTCAAACGTGCGGGTGCGCAGACCGACGGATCATCGTCGAGCACCGCGAAATCCGCGAACTTGCCGATCTCGATGCTGCCGACGAGATGATCCATCCGCAACGTATAGGCCGCGCCGAGCGTGATCGCATGCAGCGCGTCGTCAACCGAAAGCCGCTCGCCTTCGCCGAGTACGCGCCCGGATGCCGTCTCGCGCTGCACCGCGCACCATGCGGTGAACAGCGGATTCAGCGGCGTGATCGGCGCATCCGAATGCAACGCGAACGGAATGCCGAGCCGCTGCGCCGAGCCGGCCGCATCCATCCGGTTCGCGCGATCGGGGCCGATGGTCTGGCTGTAATGCGCGTCACCCCAGTAGTACAGATGATTCGCGAAGAAGTTCACGCACATCCCGAGCGCGCGAACGCGCTTCAACTGCGCGGCGTCCGCCATCTGGCAATGCTGCAGCGTATGGCGATGATCGGCACGCGGATGGCGCGCGAGCAGCGTCGCCATCGCGTCGAGCACGACGTCGGTCGCTTCGTCGCCGTTGGTATGCACGTGCAGTTGCAGCCCCGCGCGATGAAACGGCTCGAACACGTCGACGAGCTGGGCGGGCGGAATCAGCCACAGCCCGTTCGGCTGCCCGCCCGCGTAACCGGGCCAGCGCACGCGCGCGGTGAAGCCCTGGATCGAGCCGTCGACGATGAACTTCACCGGCCCGAAATGCAGCTTGTCGGTATTGCGCTCGATCTCCGCCAGCACGCTGTCGGCCGAGCGCGCCGGATTGCGCTGCGGCGCGAACGCCGGCACGATCCGCACCGGGTAATCGGAATCGGCGGTGACCTCGCGCAGCGTGCGGTTGCCGTCGGCCGACAGGTCGTTGACGAGATCGGTGGCCGTCGTCACGCCCGCGAGCTGCGCAACGCGCCCGAAATTCCAGACGGCGTGCGGCTTCTCGCTCGCGGAAATCGCGAGCTTGCCGCCGATCGTCTGATACACCGGCAGCATCGCCGCGAACTCCTGCAGCTCGCCGGTCGGGCGGCCGTCGGCATCGCGCGTCACGCCGTCGATGTCGGTGTCCTCGTCGATGCCGGCGCGCGCGAGCATCGCGCCGTTCACGTTCATCAGGTGCACACTCGCATGCAGGATCGCGATCGGCCGCTGCGCCGACACGCGGTCGAGTTCGTGCGCGGTCAGCCGCGCGGTGCCGAAGAAGATCGGATCGAAGCCCCACGCGAGCAGCGGCCCGTCGTCGGTCATCGCGCGCTCGGCTTCCGCGAGCCGTTCGAGCACCGCGTCGAGCGAGCGCAGCCCCGGCCACAGCGTGCCGTCGGGGCCGCGCCGGTCGTAGTAGCCGACGTACACGGCGTCCCACATCGCGCCTTCCATCAGGTGGCAATGCCCTTCGACGAGCCCCGGCATCAGTACCTTGTCGCGCAGCGTGTCGTCGGTCGTGCACGCGCCGAACCGCGCGTGCCACGTGGCCGCGTCGGCGGCGTCACCGACCGCGAGGATGCGGCCGTCGCGCACGGCGACGTGCGTGGCCGACGGCTGCGCCGGGTTCATCGTCAGGATGCGGCGCGCCGTGAACACCGTCACGGGTGCGGCCGGGGTTGCGGATGCTGGCATGGGATGCGGTTCTCCTTGCGGCGGAACGCCGATGCGTCAGGATACGGCGTATTGCTTCACGGGACGGCCATGCAGCATCACATGCACGGCCGCGACGACGAGCACGTTGACGACGAGGCACACGAGGCCGAGGTTGATGCCGCCAAAGTCGACATGGAGCACGTAGAAGATCATCGCGAGCACCTGGCCGCAGATCATCCCGGCCCCGACCGCGACCGGCCGCACGCGGCGCCCCGCGAGCAGGATCAGCACGCCCGGCAGGAACTGCGTGACGCCGTAGTACGTGGTGTTGATCAGCGTGAGCATCAGGTTCGGCGTGAGCATCGTGGTCGCGATCGACAGCAGCAGGTAGCCGACGATCACGTATTTCGCCGCACGCTTCTGGCGCGACTCGGGCAGGTTCGGCATCAGGTTGCGCGTGACGATCGGCCCGATCGCGAGGCAGATGCCGGCCAGCACGAGCAGCCCCGACAGCGCGGCGCCGGCCGCGACGAGGCCGATCAGCCAGCCGGGCAGCAGGTGCGTGACGGCGGCGAAGAATGCGTCGTTCGGCGACGCGAGCGTCAGGTTCGCGGTGATCGCGTAGTACGACGCGATCACGAGGAACGGATACATCAGCATGTACAGCGGCATCACGACCTGCGTGCGCCGGATCGCGTCCGGCCCGCGCGCGGTGAAGAAATTCTGCGCGGCGAACGGCATCAGGTAGAAACCGAGCGACTGGAACAGCATCGTGCTCATCGAGAAGCGCAGCTGCGATCCGCTCATCGTGTTGCTGACCTGCCGGCTCGCGGCGTCGAACACCGGATGCACGCCGCCCACCTGCCATGCGACGGCCACGCCCGTCACGACGATCGCGAGCAGCATCAGGATGTCCTTCAGGATCGCGATGTACGCCGATGCGCGCACGCCGGAGATCGTGATATAGGTGAACGCGAGCGCCGCGCACACGAGGATCAGGTACAGCGGCTCGACGTGCCAGCCGAGCCCCTTGAGCGCCGCGACGAGGCCGGTGAACTGCAGCTGCCCCCACGGGATCAGGAACAGGATCGATGCGCACGCAACGACCAGCTCGAGCCCGCGGCTGCGGTAGTGGCCCTTGAACAGGTCGGGCAGCGTGATCGCGTTGTGGCGCTTGCCGGCCTCCCAGATCTTCGGGCCGACGAAATAGCCGATCGGGTAGGCGAGCAGGATGTAGCCGAGGAACCACACGCCGTAGGTCGGCCCTTTCGCGTAGATGCCGCCGGGGAAGCCGACCATCGTGCCGATGCTGTAGATCTCGCCGGCGGTCAGGAAGAACACGAGCGCCGTGCCGAACTGGCGCGACGCGACGAAGAAGTCATGCACGCTCTGCTTGCCGCGGCCGCGGCCGGAACGGATGGCAAGATAGAGCGACAGCGCGATCAGCGCGGCGAAGACGACCGTGGACATGCGCACCTCTGCGAAGGAAAGGAATGCGTAGGGTTCGCCGGAAAGCGCGGGCGGCCGGCGGTCCGCGAGCAGCGGATGCGTGCGCTAGGCGGCGCCGCTCGCGCGGCGGTCGAACAGCATCCAGCATGCGAACAGGCAGCCGGACGTCAGCACGAACCACGCGAAGATCCACATGAAGATGAACGGCACACCCAGCACGTAGCGGTCCTGCGCGGCCGCCCACGGCAGCACGCCGATCACGCCGAGATACGGAATACCGATGCCGATCAGGTACCTGAGCATGCGTGTCTCCTTGAAAGCGGGTTCGTACGGAAGGGGCGTACGCGGGGGCGGCGGATGTCGCCTGTACGACATCCGGGCTCGAATCCAGTATTCGAAGACAAAAAGGCGCGGGATAGTGCCAGACGCGGGCAATCGCTTGGGCCAGTGGTCCATTGCCCGGCGCGGCCCGGTCAACGCGGCAACGCGGCAACGCGGCAACGCGGCAACGATCGAAGCGGCAACCCGACTGCGCTCCGTCGCGGCCAGCGCCCACCGGTCATGACCCGGGCCGGCGTCAGCCGCTAACCGGCATCAGCTCGTAACTCGTGCTCCGCCCGCCGGACGACGACCGACGCAGCACGCCGTGCTCGACGAGTTCGGTGATGTCGCGCAGCGCGGTGTCTTGCGAGCACTTCGCCAGCGCCGCCCACTTGGTGGTGGTCAGCTTCCCCTCGAAGCCGTCGAGCAGGCGATTCATGACCTTCACCTGGCGTTCGTTCATCGCGAAGCCCGCGCAGCGCTGCCAGAAGCGCGCCTTGACCAGCACCGCGTCGAGCGTCGTGTGCGCGTGATCGATGGCGCGGCCGAGCGCGGTCAGAAACCACGCGAGCCATTCCGTGACGTCGAGCGAGCCGCGCTGCGTCCGCTCCAGCACGTCGTAATACGCGTTGCGCTCGCGCTGGATTTGCGCCGACAGGCTGTAGAAGCGCTGCGGACTGCGGTCGGCGCGCGCGAGGACCAGATCCCCGAGCGCACGCGCAATCCGGCCGTTGCCGTCGTCGAACGGATGGAGCGTGACGAACCATAGATGGGCGAGGCCGGCCCGGATCAGCAACGGCTCGACCGGCTCGGCATTGAGCCACGCGAGAAAGCGCGCGATCTCGCCGGCGAGGCGCGCGGCGGGCGGCGCCTCGAAATGCACGCGCTGCCGGCCGATCGGGCCGGACACGACCTGCATCGGCCCGGTGGCGTCGGTGCGCCAGCCGCCGACCGTGATCCGCGACATCCCTGAATAGCCGGTCGGAAACAGCGCCGCATGCCACCCGAACAGACGGGCGTCCGTGACCGGTGCCGCCGCGTGGGCGGTCGCGTCCAGCACCATGTCGACCACGCCCTCGACGTGACGATCGACCGGCGCCAGCGCGCCGATGTCGACCCCGAGCCGGCGCGCGATCGACGACCGGACTGACGCCACGTTCAGGCTTTCGCCCTCGATCGCGCTGGTCTTGACGACGTCCTCCGTCAACGCGGCGAGGCTGGCCTCGTCGCGCAGCGCCAGGCCGACATCCGCCAGCCGCCCGGCCAGCATGCCTTGCGCCCGGCTGACGTCGGCGAGTGGCGTCGCCAGTGCAGGGAGGTCGAAGCGCCACGCGGGCCAGTCGGCCGACTCCCAGATGTAGGTGTAATCTCCGCTCATGATGCGGAGATTATCTCACCGATTCACCGCATGACTCAATATTCTCCGCAAATCATGCGGAGAATAGCACCCCTATTCCCCGCAAACCGGCCCGCTACCGCGCCCGGCCCGCCCCGCCCTTCGCGGCCGGCGCCGCGTCGCCGAGCCGTTCCGCGAGAAACCCGATGAACGTGCGCAGCGTGACGAACCCTTCCCGATGCTGCGGAAACACCGCATTGAGCGTGATCGGCGACGGCGCGTACGCGTCGAGCACCGGCACGAGCGCGCCGCTGTCGAGCGCCCCGCCGACGATGAAATCCGGCAGCAGCGCGATGCCGAGCCCCGCGATCGCCGCGTCGCGCACCACCTCGCCGTTGTTCGCGACGAGCGGCCCCTGCACGTCGAACGTGCGCGCCGCGCCGTCGACCCGGAATTCCCAGCCGATGCGCCGCTCGCGCCCGTACAGCACGCACGTATGGCCGGCGAGGTCGGCCGGCGTCTGCGGCGTGCCCTGCCGCTTCAGGTAGGCGGGGCTCGCGCACGCGACCATTCGCCACGCGCCGAGCGGGCGCGCGATCAGCGTCGAATCCTCGAGCGAGCCGATCCGCAGCACGAGATCGAAGCCCTCGCCGATCAGGTCGACGCGCCGGTCGGTCAGGTCGAGGTTCAGCCGCACGGCCGGGTGCGCGGACAGGAATTCGGCGATCAGCGGCGACACGTGGGTGATCCCGAACGACAGCGGCGCGCTGATTTTCAGCGACCCGTGCAGCTCGGTGCTGCGCACCGACATCGCCTGCTCGGCGTCGGCGATCTCCGCGAGGATCCGCTGCGCGCGCGCATAGAACTCCTGACCCGATTCGGTCACCGCGAGATTGCGCGTGTTCCGGTGCAGCAGCCGCACGCCGAGCGACGCCTCCAGCGCCATCGTGCGCCGGCTGACGAACTGCTTGGACAGCATCAGCTGGTCGGCCGCCGCCGTGAAGCTGCCCGCATCGACCGTCGCGACGAAGATCCTGAGATCGTTCAGTTCCATATTGTCCACTCCATAGCGACAGTCATTATCTCTACAGCCATTTATTTGTCAAATCGATTGACCTAAGATTCATCTCAACGAACGGCCGGGCCCACTTCCGAGGTCCGGCGTCTTGAGGAACAAAAATCATGATCGAAATCCGTGCAGCAAACCAACGTGGCCGTGCGGAGCATGGCTGGCTCAGCTCCCGTCATACGTTTTCGTTCGCGAACTACTACGATCCGAAGCAAGTCGGCTTCTCCGACCTGCTGGTGATCAACGACGACCGCGTCGCCCCGGGCCGCGGCTTCGGCACGCACCCGCACCGCGACATGGAAATCCTGTCGTACGTGCTCGACGGCGCGCTGGAACACAAGGACTCGATGGGCACCGGTTCGGTGATCGTGCCGGGCGACGTGCAGCTGATGAGCGCCGGCACCGGCGTGCGCCACAGCGAGTTCAACCACTCGCCGGAACTGCCGGTCCACTTCCTGCAGATCTGGGTCGGGCCGGCCGAAAAGGGTGCCGAGCCGCGTTATCAGCAGACGAACGTCACGGCCGACGACAAGCGCGGCAAGCTCGCCCTCGTCGTCTCGCCGAACGGCGACGCCGGTTCGCTGAAGATCCGGCAGGACACGCGGATCTACGCAGGCCTGTTCGACGGCGATGAACGCGCGACGCTGGAACTGGCGCCGAACCGCTTTGCCTACGTGCACGTGGCACGCGGCAGCGTGACGGTCAACGGCGTGACGCTCGGCGAAGGCGACGGCGTGCGCATCCGCGACGAACAGGCGCTGACGTTCGCCGACGGGAAGGATGCCGAAGTGCTGGTGTTCGACCTGCGTCCGGTCGAAGTAACGGCCGAATGGGCATGACGCCCGTTCGGGAAACCGGGCCCCGCTGAACGCGGGGCCCTTTTAATCGGAGATTCGCAACATGGCCAAGGTACTCGTTCTTTACTACTCGTCCTACGGGCACGTCGAAACGATGGCGCAGCACATCGCGGAAGGCGCGAAATCGGTGGCCGGCGTCGAGGTCACGCTCAAGCGCGTGCCGGAAACGATTCCCGTCGACCAGGCCCGCGCGATCGGCGTGAAGGTCGACCAGGCCGCACCGGTCGCCACGGTGGACGAACTCGCCGACTACGATGCGATCATCTTCGGCACGCCGACCCGCTTCGGCAACATGGCCGGCCAGATGCGCACGTTCCTCGACCAGACCGGCGGCCTGTGGATGAAGGGCGCGCTCGTCGGCAAGATCGGCAGCGTGTTCGCGTCGACCGGCACGCAGCACGGCGGCCAGGAAACGACGATCACGTCGTTCCACACCACGCTGCTGCACCACGGGATGGTGATCGTGGGTGTGCCGTACGCCTGCAGCGGCCTCGTCAACATGAACGAAATCACCGGCGGCACGCCGTACGGCGCGACCACGCTCGCGGGCGCGGACGGCAGCCGCCAGCCGAGCGCGAACGAGCTCGACATCGCGCGCTACCAGGGCAAGCACGTCGCGGAAATCGCGAGCAAGCTCGCGTCCTAACGCGGCGGCCCGGCCGTTCGGGCCGCCCCGCACATGCGCGAACGGCGCCGGTCGATCCGGCGCCGTTCGCGCTGTGCCGAGGTTCCGGCCGTTACTGGCCCGATGCCGGGGCGGCCGGCGCCGCCTTCGTCGCGGGCGCCTTCAGCGCGGCGTTCTGCGGATAGTTGCTCTGATCGTTGGTCAACCGGTAGCCGCTGCCCGTGCCGATCGCCTTCAGGTCCGACGCATGCCGCGCCCGGGCGGCCTTGCGGGCCGCCTTCTTCTGCGCCTTGTCGAGCTGCTTCTGCGTCGGCGCGGACGCCGGATCCTGCGCGTATGCCGCCGGCGCGGCGGTCAACAGCAGACCGAACGACGCCGTTACTGCTACTGCCACCGATACCACGCGAGACTGCTTCATGGCCGGATCTCCTTGTCGATTGTTGATAGTGGGTCGAACACCGGCGCGCACGCGACCGCTTGCGACATCGGCGCCGTTGCAACGTTAGCCGATCAGTATTCCGTTGTCCGTGTGCGTTCCTGAATTCTCCTGATAACGGCCACGATACATGCACACCGCGAGTGCCGCCGTTTCGGCGCCGCGCCGGCGCCATCAGGGAAACCGATAACCCGGCCTCGCCCTAGGGCACGTTCGCAAGCCCGTTATTAGCGTGAACAGGCCCTAGCCGGCGCTCAGATCCAGCGCGACAGCACCGGCAGCAGGATCGGCACGACGAAGGCCGTCAGCACGCCGTTCAGTCCCATCCCGAGCCCGGCGAACGCGCCGGCCTCTTCGCTGACCTGGAACGCGCGCGCGGTGCCGATCCCGTGCGACGCGACGCCGAGCGCGAAGCCGCGCACGGCCGGTTCGTCGACCCGCAGCGCATTGAGGATCCCGCGTGCGCACACCGCCCCGAAAATCCCGGTCGAGATCACGAGCACGGCGGTGAGCGACGGAATCCCGCCGATTTCGGCCGCGACGGCCATCGCGATCGGCGTCGTCGCCGATTTCGGTGCAAGCGACGCGATCGTCTGGTGCGACGCGCCGAACAGCGCCGCGATGCCCACCGCCGACACGATCGCGGTCAGCGAACCCGCGAGCAGGCCGACCAGCAGCGGCACCGCGGCGCGGCGCAGCTTCGACCACTGGCGGTACAGCGGCAACGCGAGCGCGACGGTCGCGGGGCCGAGCAGGAAGTGGACGAACTGCGCGCCTTCGAAATACGTCGGATACGGCGTGCGGGTGATCGTCAGCAGCACGACGATCAGCGCGACCGCGATCAGCACCGGGTTCGCGAGCGGGTTGAAGCGCGCCCGCGCATAGACGGCTTGCGCGAACAGATAGGCGATCAGCGTGATGGTCAGGCCCAGCAGCGGGGTCGCGGCGAGATAGACCCAGATCGCGCCGAGTGTCGGGAAGGCCGTCATCGCGTGCCCTCCGCCGCGCCGCCCGCGCGCCGCTGGCGCCGCAGCAGCGCGCGCGTGACGAGCGCGGTCACCGCGATCGCGAGCGTGGTGCTCACCGCCAGCGCGACGACGACCGCGACCGCATCGCCGCGCACGCGGTCGGCCGACACCATGATGCCGACGCCGGCCGGCACGAACAGCAGCGACAGGTGGCGCAGCAGCTCGAGCGCGGTCGGCTCGATCGCGTCGGCCACCTGCGGGCGCAGCATCACGAAGCCGAACAGCAGCAGCATGCCGATCACCGGGCCCGGCACCGGCAGGCCGAACAGGTAGGACACGCCTTCCCCGAGACACTGGAAGGTCAGCAAGACCGCGAACGCCTGCAGCATGAACCGCTTCTCCCGAACGGGGCCACGCTGCCGGGCGGCCGCGCGACGGATGGCCGGCGGGTTGCGGCGCCGGCGTGAACGATACGCGCGATCGTACCAACTTCACGCGCCATCGAACATCGCCGCGTGCGGCTGCGGGAAGACACCACCGGGTGCACGGCGTGCGGCGTCCCGCCGCCACGCATCATCCCGGCACCGGTTCGGCCGACATCGCCTTGCCCGGGTCGTGCGCGTTGCCGGCTACGCCGGCCACGGGCAGCGTGACCGTCACGGTCGTGCCCCGCCACGGGGCGCTGCGCACGTGGATCTCGCCGCGGTGCCGGTCGACGACCGCCTTCGCGAACGCCATGCCGAGCCCGACACCCTTCGTGTCGGGTTGTCCCGGCAGACGAAAGCGCCGGTAACGCTCGAACAGGCGCGCCTGATCCTCGGCCGCGATCCCGTAGCCGTCATCGCGAATCACGCAGCGTACCGAAGCACCGTCGTCCGCCAGTTCGACGCTGCACGCGATGCGGGTATGCGCCGCGCTGTAGTCGACCGCGTTCCCCAGCAGATTGACCAGCGCACGCGACAGCAGCGCCGGATCACCATGCACGAGCGCGTCGTCGCACGACGGTACATCGTCGATCGCGATGTGCTTGTCACGCGCACGCGGCCAGATTTCGTCGCGCGCGTGATTCATCAGGTCGGCCACGTTGACGAGCTCCGACGCGTACTCGCCCGCCTCGGCCCGCGACACCTGCGCGAAACCGTCCGCCATCGCGAGCGTATGACGCGCCAGCCCGCCGATCTCGTGAAGACGCTCGCGCAGCGCGCAGTCGGGCGGGCACGCGGCAGGCGCGTTCACCAGCACGATGACCGACGTGAGTGGCGCACGCATGTCGTGCGAGAACAGCGTCAGCATGTCGTTGCGCTGCCGCTCGAGCAGCGTGCGATGGACGTAGGCGCCGCGCAGCGCGTCCAGTGCATCGTTCACGTGCGCGATCTCGGGGCTCGTGCCCGGAATCCGGACGATCGGCGATACGTCGCCCTCGCTCAACGCGACGATGCGCCGGCTCAGCGCATCGAGCGGTTTCGACAGCGTCCGCTGCGTGCCGCGCACGAGCAGGAACAGGATCGCGATGCAACACGCCGCCTCGGCACCGGACAGCGTCATCCGGACGCGCGCCGCATCGCGCAGCGCCACCGCGCGCGCCCGCGTGAGGTCGAGCACGTGGTCGCGCAACCGCGCCGCTGCGTCGAGGTCGCGCATGATCCGCGACGCGAAATCCTCCGCGTTCATCGCATAGGTGCCCGTGCGCCCTGCGCGAAGCGTCGTGGCCACGAGCGGCAGGAAGCTGCCGTCCATCGTGTCGTTCAACCGGGCCAGGTCATTCGACAGCATCGCGTCGTCGAGCGCCGGTGCGATCGCGCCGGCGATCAGTGCGCGGAGCTGCACGATGCGCCCGCGCATCTGGAGGATGCGCGCCAGCCGGTCGTTGTCGAGCGCCTCATTCCTCACCAGCGGCGCGACGAACAGCGCGCCCAGCCGGCCGGTGTATTCGCGCAGGTCGCCCAGCAGGCGCGCGAGGACCAGCGCGCCGGCCGTGTCCGGATGACGCATCGCCGTCCCGGCCATCACGACGCCGGTCAGCGCCGCCAGATCGTCGGCGGCCGCGAACATGCGGTCCT